>DBVY01000057.1 GCA_002308575.1 Christensenella sp. UBA1252 | reverse complement strand
AAGCTCTGTTGCAAGGTGCTCGGGACGCCGACGATCAAAAAATCCTTCAAAGCGGCTTTGGAAAACGGCTTGGGTTTTTCGTCCGTCTTGATCTTATGTAATTGATATATAAGGGTCGAAAACGCGGCGATCGAGCTGACGCCTTGGCAAATAAACGTTGCCCAAGCGACCCCTTTCACCCCCATCTTGAAGACGGCGACGAACAAAATATCCATCAAAACGTTCGCGACCGAGGAAACGACGAGGAAGATAAAGGGCGTGATCGAATCGCCGAGCGCGGCGAAGACCCCCGTGGAAACGTTATAAAAGAAAAGGAACAAAAGCCCGCCCATATAGATATAGAGATAGGCAAGGCTATCGCCGAGGATCTCGGCAGGCGTGTTCAAAAGCTTTAAAAGCGGACGCGCGGAAAGAAAGCCCGCGAGCATCAAAACGAGGGTCACGGTCAACGTGCAAAGGAAAGACGTGTTGATCCCGCTTTTCATTTCGGTATAATCCTTCGCGCCGAAGTTTTTCGCCGTTACGATCGACGCGCCCATATTGCATCCGAACGCGAACGCCAAAAACACGAGGGTGATCTCGTAGCTGTTTCCGACCGCGGCAAGCGCGCCCTCTCCGATAAATTTTCCGGCGACGACGCTGTCCGCAATGTTATAGATCTGTTGAAAAACGACGCTCAAAAAGAGAGGCAGAATATACCTCAAAATCACTTTATAGGGCTTTCCGGCGGTCAAATCGATCATACTTATTCTATTATATACCGCCCGCCCGTCGATTGACAAGCGCGCACACAAGACGATACAATAAAAACAATGCGGCGATTGCCGATTCCAACCAAGGAGAACGAGATGAGAAAAGCAAGCAAGATCCTTTTGATTATGATCGTTTTCGCGATCCTCTTCTCTTGTCTGTTCTCCTGCGCCTCACCCGAGAATACGCCCGATCCGGAGCCGCAACCGAAGGAAGATCTCGATCCGAATTCGCCCGCGGGGATCATCGCCTCTTGGCAAAAAACTTACACGGTGGGATCGTTCGGGATCTACAAAAAGGACGACCCGTTCGTGGAACTTTCGATCTCAAACGGCGATCATATCCGCTTAGAGCTGTTCCCTTGGCTCGCGCCGACGACGGTTGAAAACTTTATTCGGTACGTACAAGAAGGGTTTTACGACGGCGTCGTTTTCCATCGGATCATCAAAAACTTTATGATCCAAACGGGCGGTTTTATCGAGCAAGAAGGTGCCTTCGTTTATAAAACCCCGACCCACCCGATGATCTACGGGGAATTTATGGCGAACGGCTATTATAACAACTTGGCGCACACGGCGGGCGTGCTTTCGATGGCGCGCTCCGATCCTTACGATTCCGCCTCTTCGCAATTCTTTATCTGTTCGGCGACGAGCGCTTATCTGAACGGCTATTATGCGGCCTTCGGGCGCGTGATCGATGAACAAAGCATGGATGCGGTGCGGCGCCTCGAAGGCGTTCAAACGCAAACGACCGTCCTCTATTACGGTTCGAGGACGGAGTCGGCGAAAAACGTTCCGACCGAAACGATCAAAATCACGAAAGCGACGCTCGTTTGGGATCAAGCGTCCGAATAATTTTTATATTTTCAGAAAAGGATTTTAAAGCGAGATCAGCAAAGCGCCAAGCGCCGCGGCAAGCGCGGGGATCGAAACGGCGGCGCCCGCAAGGATAAATTTTCCGACTTTGATCTCTTCGCCGTAGGACGCCGTGATCTTCGTAAACATAATACCGGCGAGCGCGCCGACGGGCGTTAAAAGCGCGCCGAGATTGGAAGAAATGATCGCGGCGAATTTCGCTTCCGCCGTCGGACAGATCTCCGCGAAAAGGACGCTCATCGGGATATTGTTCAAAAGATTCGCGGCAAGATAGGAAATGCCGCCGTACGAAAAGATCTCCCCTTCTTCGGGGATCAGCGCGGCGATCTTTGCCGTGATGCCCTGCTCTTTCAAGGCGAGAACGATCACAAACATCGAAACGAGGAAAGGCGCGATCGCATAGGGAAGCCTTTTATAGGCTGCGAAAAGATACTTCGCTTTTTCTCTGCGAACGAGGCGAACGATCGCAACAATCACCGTCAAAAGCAAGGCGAAACCCAGCGAGATATACCACATTTGAACGCGCGGCAGGAAGGAGCTTACGACGAGCGCGAGCACGCAAAGCCCGAGCGCGGCAAGCGACACCCAAACGAGCGACTTATCGAGCGCGATCGACTCTTCGACGGGCGTAAGTTCGACGCGTTCTTTCAATTCGTTTTTGAATAAAAGAAGAAGGGCGAGAAAGGAAACGACGCCCGCCGCGATCGCGGGGAGAAACATAATTTTCAAATAATGGTAAAAATCCGCGCCGATCGACGCCGCGATATAGATATTCGTCGGATTGCCGACGATAAACAGCATACTCCAAGTGTTCGCCGCCACGAATTCCATCATCAAATACGGAAACGGCGAAATACCGCGACGCTTCGCATACGCGCAAAGGAAAGGCGTAAAGGTCAGGATCACGATATCGTTCGACGTAAAGATCGTTAAAATCGAAACGAGCGCGTAAATGCGGATAAAGAAACCGAGTTTGCCCGAATTGCCGGCGCTCTTCGCCGCAAGATAACGAAAAAACCCCGCTTCGTCCAAATACAACGACATTGCCGTCATCGAAAAGAACAAAACGAGGATCTTTAAGGGATTCATCTCCCCTTTTGAGAACAAAGCCGCGCCGAGATTCTTCAAAGGAAGGAAACCGCAAGCCAAAACGAGGATCGCACCGAGAAGCGGAAACACGAAAAAGGAATCGAACTTGATTTTTCCGATCTTGATTTCGGGTTTCAAAAGCACCGAAAGAATGAAAAGCACGACCGTGCAAACGGCAATAACGATAACACCCATACCCTATTTACGAGCACGCACCCTAACGGTAATTAACACGACGACAATAAACAAAGCACCCTTTGCAAATCTACTCGATCTTTTATTTCCCCACCCTGCAGAGCGCGGAGAAGGCGTGCGATCGCGAGGCTCGCCGAGCGGCGGTGATTGAGCGTACTCCTTGTACGTGATGTCACCGACGCGAAGACAGTAAACGAAGCGAATCGTTTTATACGTAATCGAATCTCGCAAGCGCTCTTTATCGCGCTCCGCAGAGCGCGGAGAACGGTGCAGATGCAAGGCTCGACAAGGAGAGGAAAATGAGCGTACTCCTTGTACGTGATTTTGCCTCGACGCAGTCAGTAAACGAAGCAGATGTGCCGTTATCCGCGCTCTGCTACGCCGTTACGATGCTGTCCGCTTTCTGCAATCCCAATTTCTTGATCGCATCCTCGCGCATCTTGTACTTTAGGATCTTGCCGGCGGCGTTCATCGG
>DBVY01000039.1 GCA_002308575.1 Christensenella sp. UBA1252 | reverse complement strand
CCATATAGGGCCCGAAATAGCGCGCCTTATCCGCTTTCAGCCTCCGAATGATCTCGACTTTCGGGAAGGGTTTCGTAAGGTCGATCCGCAAAAACGGATAGAGTTTATCGTCCTTTAAAAGAATGTTGTAAAAGGGTTTATGGAGTTTAATCAGATTGTTTTCGAGAACGAGCGCTTCTTCTTCGGTGCGCGTGATGATATAATCGAAATCACAAACTTTCGCGACCATCGCGAGAACTTTCTCCGCTTTCGGCGAGGCGTTAAAATAGGATCGAACGCGGTTTTTGAGATTCTTCGCCTTGCCGACGTAAATAATCTCCCCCTTTTCGTCCGTCATTTTATAAACGCCGCTGTCCTCCGGCAGTTCTTTGAGTTTTATGCGAATGGTTTCGTTCATACTTCTTATTTTTTCCGATTGCCCGAAAAACAAAAGGCGACCGATCGGAGCGCGAAACGAACAAACGTCCTCACGATCGGTCGCCTTAATTCGGTTCAACTCAATATAGAGAAATGTTTAAAGCGGGTACGATGCCGTACGAAGGCAGGCGAACGTCGTCATAGGAGAGAGCGCCTCTCGCATTTATGCATCTAACGCAACCTAAGTATAAATTATGGGGCGAACGAATCCACCAATAGCCATCGTCGTTTTCCCGCATCACGTTATTAACGTAATAAGAATAGTCCGTCACTTTTCTTTTGCGATCCGCATCATCGTTAAAGCCATACATCGGATTCATTACTTCGACATAGCTCAAAAGGAAGACCTTGTCATTCGTATCCGCACAGACATACGGGTTCTCGGCATAGCCGGTGGTCTCAAGACTGTTATCCACCGTCGTCGATAAAACCAAATTTTGTTGTGCGGCGGTAAACGCCCGATTCAGGAAGTTTCCGTTCAAATAGGCGCGGACTTCACTCTCTCCATAATCGTTTTCCCCACCGGCATCATAGGCGACCGTATCCAAAACGTTTTCGCAAATGACAAACGCGGTTCCGTTTTCTTCGCTCATAATGCGCCATTTGATCGGTTCGTATTTATACCAAGTCGTGACCCCGTTTTCATAAATTCCACGATAGATATCTTCCGAATAATTGAAATCTATATAGAAGCGGTTTTTGTTCTCTTCTTTCGTCCAAGAATAGTAATTCGTTCCGTAAGGCAATAAGCCCGCACGCGAGGTCAGCTCATCGCAAAGTTCCGCATCCGTGACCTTAGATTGCAAATACGTTCCGAACAGCAAATAATCGCCGTTTTCCGCTTCGTTTCCATCCGCATCCACCCTTTGGATCACGTGACTGCCGCAACGCATGCAAGATCCGTTCGCGTAATCGTGCGCGATCGCGCCGCAAAGCGAGCAAAGACACCCGTTTAATTTCTCGTGTTCGCAAACCTTAAAGGTCGCCGTATAAAGGACGTCGGACGCCGGCATATCGAACGTATAATCCATATCCTCCGACATCAATTTTTCGCCGTTATACCAACCCTGCCACAAGTATCCGTAATACGGACGAGCGGAAAGCGAAACTTCCGTGCCTGCGCTCGTACGCAATCCATATCTTTGAGAATACGATCCGGCATTCTCTATATTCAAATCCGTAGAAAGCGTATATGCGGCAAAGCATGCGGTACAAACCGTATCTTTTCTCGGCATCAAAAGCGCAAATTCGGGTTCCTCGGAGAGCAACTTGTCGCCGTCGTACCAACCCAAGAAAGTACAACCCATGAAAGCAGTCGCGGTTAAATTGATTTCCGTGCCCGTTTTAACGGTGATGTCAACGTATCTCGTGCAACCTCCGGCAGTATCGTTATTGACCGCCGTTGAGAATTTCCACCCCGCTTCCTTATCGAAAACCGCCGTGTAACGAACGTTTTTCGAGGGCATTTCAAACGTGTAAGACGCCTCTTCGGAAAGCAAGGTTTCGCCGTCGAACCAACCGACGAAGACGTACTCGTCGCTCGGGCTCGCCGTCAAAGAAACGCTCTCCTCGAACGTTTTGTTTCCGCCGTTATAGCGCGTGCACGTTCCCGCATCGGGGATATTGATCTCCGTCGTAATCGTATAGGTATTCTTTTCGTATTTCGCCATAAAAATCGCGTCTTTCGCGGGCATCGTTCCGGTAAAGGAAAGCTCGGAGGAAAGGAGCGAAGCGCCGTCGAACCAACCAAGGAAGGTGTAGCCTTCGTTCACGGTCGCCGCCAAAGAAACTTCGGATTCGAAGACGTAAGTTTGGTGATCGATCTCGGTAAACGTTCCCGCGCCGACGAGATTGGCTTGGGTTGTCAACGCGTAACTCTGTTTGCCGAATTTCGCCGTGTAGATCAGGTTTTTCGCGGGCATTTCAAACGTATAGGTGAGTTCCTCGGAAACAAGCGTATCGCCGCTGAACCAGCCGAGAAACGAATAGCCCGCGTACGGGAAGACGGTTAATGAAACGCTTTCGCCTTTGTTTTTCACTTCCTCGTTCAATTGCGTATAAGTACCCGCATCGGGGGTTTCGCATTGCGTCGTGATCTTATAGGTTTTGTTCTTTGCATTCGAACCGCACGCAACGAACGTCAACCCAATCGCCAAAACCAACGTTATGCAAACGATGCAACATAGAATCGATTTTTTCATGTTTCCTCCCGAAACGCCACTGCCCGAGGTTCCTCGCGCAAAGAAACTATTCTTATTATAGTCTATAAAGCATAATAAATCAAGAGGAAAAAAGAGGTCGCACAAGGCGACCGAGCGTACCCTAAAAACGCACGTCTTTCAAAACCCGAGGAACGCGATCCCCGCGTCGAAGACGTTTATGATCTTTTTGTTTCCGATCGAATAATAGACGATCTTCCCTTTTCTTCTCGCTTTGACAAGGCGCAAAGAGCGCAAAAACGCGAGCTGGTGGGAAATCGTGCTTTGATTTTGGCAGAGCATCAGGCATAGGTCCGTCACGCACATTTCGGTAATGCAAAGAGTGGATAAGATCTTGACGCGCGTTGCGTCGGAAAAAACCGAAAACAGGTCGGCAAGGTCGGCGGCGACTTCGTTTTTCGGCAGATAATACTGCACGACGTTTTGATCGTGCGGGGATAGTTTCAAGGTTTTTTGTTCTCGGATCCCGTTCACATCTTCATCTTAAAAGGCATATACCACAATGTCAACGCGGAAAAGAATCGAAATCGCTCGGATTACGGATTCTTTTGAAAAAAGGAGGAATTCCATGCAAAACGACGGAATGCTTTTGATCTTATTGCTGTTATTGATCTATACGTTCGGAGGCGACGGCGGTTTATCCAGCGAAAACCTGACGTTGATCGTTCTCGCCCTTTCCTTCCTCGTTTCGGGCGCACAACCGTCGATCGGTTGCAATCATTGAGGTTTATCGGCCGCTTCCGAGCGCCTTACCGAACCGCTTTTCCAAGGTTTGAAACAAGCCCGTGAACGCATAATCGAAGACGATAAACACAAGCGCAAGCCCCAGCGCCAAAAGCGCGTACTTCGCGCCGTCGGACAGGGAATCGAGGATCGGAAAATCTTCGAGCGTCAAACTCATCAAAAAGAAACAGGCGAAAAACGAGCCGACCGCAAACACGACTTTGATCGGAAGACAAATGATCGTTTTTTTCAGATATTTCCGAAGATAATAAAATAAAATCGGATACGGACCGAACATCAAAGCATAAGGCAAAAAATGAAAATAGCCAACGAATAAAAAAGAAAGCGCCGCCGAAGCGACGTACGCCAAAACGGCGCCTCTGCCGCTTCCCGCAAGCAACGGGAGGGACAGGCAAACGGATGAGATCGCGTAAAACGCAACGGTCGCCGGCGCCACGTAATAAGAAAGCACGACCGCAATCACGGCAAGCGCCGCCGTAACGCCCGAAAGCGCCACTTCTTTCGCCGTGATGCGTTTCATTTCAGCAACAGCGGATCAAATCGCCGCCCATGCATTCACAGCAGCAGTCCGCGATCAGCA
>DBVY01000060.1:34587-50650 GCA_002308575.1 Christensenella sp. UBA1252 | reverse complement strand
GTTAGGCTATTTTTTTATGTGCTAAATGCGGGGAGTTCGCGAAAAAAAACGCGTCCGTTCGGACGCGTTCTGACTGATTTCTTACAAAACCTTCGACAAAAACTCTTGGAGCCTTGGGTCTTTCGGATTGTTGAAGAATTCGGCAGGCGGGGCTTGCTCTTTGATTTTGCCGCCGTCTATGAATAGGACGCGGCTTGCGACCTCTTTCGCGAAGCCCATTTCGTGGGTCACGATGATCATCGTCATTCCGCTTTCCGCGATCGTTTTGATGAGGTCCAAAACCTCGCCGACCATTTCGGGGTCGAGCGCGCTGGTCGGTTCGTCAAACAGCATAACTTTGGGGTTCATCGCGAGCGCGCGAACGATCGCGATCCTCTGTTTTTGCCCGCCGGACAAAGTCGAGGGGTAAACGTTCGCCTTTTCTTCGAGCCCGATGCGCTTCAAAAGCGCCCTTGCGTTTTCTTCCGCCGCGGCTTTGATCGCTTTGACGTCCTTAAACGGCGGTTCGATCAAGGTTTTCGGCTCGGCGTAATGCGCGCGGTCGATCGCCCTTTCTGCGTTTTCGATCTTGGTCACGATTTTCAGTTTCTTTTTCGTGAGTTTGGGATTGTAAGTAACGAAGGTCTTCCCCGCTTTTTCAACGGTAGTTTTGGTCTTTTCCCATTCCGCCTCGACGGGTTTCAAAAGCGCGTCGTACTTTTCGATGATCTTCTTTTGCTTCTCGATCTTTTTATCGACGCGGGCGTTGATGGATTTCCCGAACTTAGAGAGGAACGCGTTATAGTACGGCAAAATGAAATTATTGCGCTTGGCGCTCCGCAGTTTCTTCTTGTTGACCGTGATCGGCGCGAGCGTAATGTTTTCCAAAACCGTCAAATTATTGAAAAGGTTGAACTGTTGGAAAACCATGCCCATCTTTTGGCGACAAACGTTGATATCGATCTTCAAATCGGTCAGGTCGTCGCCGTCGAAAACGATCTCGCCCGCGGTCGGATCTTCGAGAACGTTCAAACAACGCAAAAACGTGCTCTTTCCGCCACCGGACGGTCCAACGATGACAACGCGTTCGCCCTCGTAAAAAGTCGTTGAAATATCGTTTAAAACGAGAAGATCGCCGAATTTTTTCGTTAAGTATTTAACCTCGATCAGAGGTTTCTTCGTGTTTTCTTCCATCGCGCCCACCTCCTATGCCGTTTTGAGTTTCTTTTCCGTCAAGCGGACGAGAACCGTGATCAAAATGACCAAGACCAAATAGCAAAGCGCCAAAACGATATACGGAACGATGTATTCGTAGGTGCTGTTCGCCATATTTTGAAATGCCTTGGTCAGGTCCGTGACCGCGATAAAGCTCGCGACGGACGTTTCCTTGATCAACGCGATAAATTCGTTTCCGAGGGTCGGAAGGACGTTTTTGAAGGCTTGGGGCACGACGATCCGAACCATCGCTCTCGGATAGGAAAGACCGAGAGCGCGCCCCGCTTCGAGTTGCCCCTTATCGACCGAATTGATGCCGCCGCGCATGATCTCGCTGATATAGGCGCCGCTGTTCATCGCAAACGCGATAACCGCTTCGACGACAACGCCCTGCACGACGAAGTTTCCGATGATAATATTGTTGAAATTAACGTTCATCGCCGGAAACAAAACGAAATGAATGATCAAGAGTTGCACGACCATCGGCGTTCCGCGGAAGACCGTGATGTACGCGTCCGCGACAAGCTGAAACGCTTTCGCAACGGGCCGCTTTTCGGAAGGGATCGTCTTGATAACGGCAACAAGGCTTCCGATCAGGAAGCCGATAAGTAAGCCGAACACCGCGATAACGAGGGTGTTCAAAAGCCCTTCTAAGACAAGTTTGTAACCCTCGAGGGTTACAAACTGCCTGTAAAATACTTGCCAAACGGACATTTTTTAATTATTTGTTCAGCGCTTTCGAGATCATCAAAGCGGGTTGCTTGTCGATAATAACGCCGTTGATCTTTCCGTTTTGGAGATCCTTGATCGCAAGCGCGCCCGTCTTGTAACCGTTCACGGTGATGTTGGAGAAACCGTCGTAACCGAAATCTTCGTCACCCGCGGTGTACATATAACCGGTCGTGCCGTTTTGCGCGCCGATCGTAAACTTCTTGCTTTGCGCCTTGATCACGTTTTCGACTTCCGCCGCGGTCGTGCAGGAATCAAACGTCGTGTCGTCCTTCTTAACGACGAGGACTTGCGCGGACTCGTAATACTCTTCCGTAAAGTCGTAGGTCTTTTGACGCTCTTCGTTCACGGTGATGCCCGCCATGCCGATATCCGCTTCGCCGGAGTTGACGCTCGTAAAGATCGCGTCAAAATCTTCGTCCAAGATATAAAGGGTCTTGCCCATGCTCTCCGCGAGAAGGGAAGCGATCTTCATATCGACGCCCGTCAATTTGCTTCCGTTGTAGTATTCAAAGGGCGGGAAATAAGCGTTCGTTGCAACGATCAAGCAACCTTCGCGGCTCGCGGGGTTCGTGTACTCAAACGTCGCCGTGCCGTCGAAGAACGAATTGATGATCGTCGAAAGCTCGCCGCTTTGCTTCAAAGAAGCGAGAAGGGTGTTCGCCGCGGTCTGCATCGCGGTATTGCCTTTCTTAACGAGGAACGCATAGGATTCCGCGGTAAGTTCGATGTCCTTTACTTCCACTTCCGCCTTCGCCGTTTCCGAGCAAGCCGCCAACGCCGAAACGCAAGCCGCGATCATCGCGATCGCCAAAATAAGTCCGATAATCTTTTTCATAACAAATCTCCTTGAATTTGATACTGTTATACTATCACCCTGCCCGCCGTCCTGTCAAATAAAATCTGCATAATTTATCAAAATAATTCATAAATATCTTTTGTTTTTGATATTATTCAATTTTTTATGCGTAAAATTGCATTTATGCACGATTTTTATAAAATCCGTATATTCCCCATTACGGCAAGGTAAATAATACGCGACAAGCAGGCGGCGTATAAGCATAAAAGAGAGGTGGCTTCCGCCACCTCGCTTTATGGATCTTGTGATCTTTTCAAAACAAAAGAAGGCGTGGATCGCTCCACGCCTTTTTTGTGTTTAGTCGCAAAATACTCGTTATTATTATACCGTAGCAGAAGCAGCGAAGTTCATGACAACCGTTGCGTCAGCGCTTGCTTTGTCATCAACCAACAGGATACCATCAAGCCACATCATGACTTTCAAATAGATGGAACTGTTTGCAGAGATTTGACCAAGGTCAATATTCGCAGTCGTGGATGCCGAAGCCGTAACCGTAGTAATCTCAGCATCTAAAGCAACAGTACCGACAGCCGTGTTATTCGAACCTTGCGCACTACCAAGAACAGCGCACAGTTTGAAATCTCCGGTGGAAGAAGCAGACTTGAAGACTGCAATTCTCACAAGAGCAGAAGCATCCTCATGAGTCGAATTTTGTACAGCCGCAATCGTCGGAGTCAAGACAACGTGTTGAATCGCATTCGAAGCGGAAAGGTTGGTCAGAACGATTACGCTTTCGTTGGTGGTTGATCCGACAGTACCGTTGTACGTGTACGCAGAAATTCCGGCGTACGGTGTATTGAATTTTTGAAGGCCGGCATCCGTGCGAATGCTTGCGCCGCTCCAAGCGATCGCCGCCGCGGTCGTTTCAGAACCGGACGCCATGTTAAGCGCAGAAGGAACCATAGGCTTCAAAGCTGCGGCGGGTGCATTTGCCGAAATCGAAGTTCCAACGGTACCATTCAACCAGGAAATACCAAGCGCCGCGCCGTCGTTGTTGGCTGCATTCAGGGTGATGGAGCTCGCGGTTACGCTTGCGTTGCTCGTAAACCATGCGTAGGTCGCAGTCGAAAGAGCAACGGCAACAACGAGCATCATTACGATCGAAGTAATCAATAAACGTTTTTTCATAATTAATACCTCCTTAAACATTTTGCACTAAACAAATTGTTTTGGCAGAGGGATCGCCCCCTACCCAATCTTTCTACTGCTATTTTACCATATCGAAATCGCAATTTCAATACCCTTTTTTAACTTTTTTTCAGCAATGTTAACTTTTCTTAAACAAAATCGGCGCTTTCTTAACAAATATTATGCGGGAATAATTTTAAAAATTCTTCGATTTTTCCGCACTTTTTTATTTTTTTGCGCATAAAATCAAATTGTTACGCTTTTTTTTGAAAAAAATGCAAAATTGTCAACTATACGTTTCAGATTGATAGGATTTTACCCGCAAAAAGCGCTTTAGCACGCTAAAACAGCTTAGATTTCGCCTCTTTTACGAGGGTTTCTTGGGCGTCCTCGTAATGCGCCAAGACCCTTTCCTTCAAAATCTGCGCCGCGTGCTTCTTATTTTGCAGTTGAGAGCGCTCGTCCTGACAGGTTACGGTGATGCCCGTCGGGATATGGGTCATGCGGACGGCGGTTTCCACTTTGTTTACGTTTTGCCCGCCCTTCCCCGAACTGTTGAAGATATCGACGCGCACGTCCTCGTCCTCGATCTTGTTTTGGGCAACGAGGATCGGATAATAGGAAAAGGCGACGTTTTCGCCGAACGCGGAAGGCTCCATTTGGGAGATCACGGCGTAGGCTTTTTCGCCGACGCATTCGAAACGCATAAATTCGGGCGAGCTTTCCACCGGGCGGATCTTAACGCCGAAGATGGGCAATCTCTTTTTGAGGATCGCGTCCGCTTCTTCTTCCGTCAAGGACACTTTATTATGAAGCGCCCGCACGCATACGCCCGCGCCCGCGTATATATCCGGTCCGAAATCTTCAAGCGAGAGCTTCAAAAGCTCTTTGCTGAGGACTTCGGCATCCGCGTCATCCCCGGACAAAGCGTAGGTATCGAAAGCTTCGGAAACGGGAGCGATCAAGTTGATCCTTTTCGTATAGCTGCGAGCAAGGCGCTGATCCCGCGCGACCTCGGGAAGAGAAAGGAGGCGTTTGAGTTCGGCGAGCTCTTTGCGAATGGACTCCGCAAGATTGATCTCAGACTCCTTTTTCTCCTTTTCTTTCAAAAGAGGGGCTTTCTTCTCTTGTTTTTTCAGAGAAGCTTCCTTTTTCGCTTGCTTCTTGGCAAGGACATCTTTTTTCTCTTGCTTTTTGGCAAGCGCTTCCGTTTTATCCGTTTTTTCCGTTTTCATAATTTACAATACAATCTTAAAGGAAGAGTTTCAATTTGTTGCGGACGATGCGCGCGGAAATCTTGGTGTCGGTTCGCACTTCGCCGTCAATTTGGATCTTTCCGTCGTCCAAGATCTCGACTTCCGCCTCGGTTGCTTTATAGACCTTGGTATAGGGTTGCAAATGGATCTTTCCTCCGAGGAATTTCAAAAGGGCAGGCAATATCTTTCCCTTTTTTAAATTGTCGATCACAACGAGATCGAGCATTCCGTCGCGAACGTCCGACTCCGGAGAGATCGGCATACCGCCGCCGATATAGGAGCCGTTTGCGACCGCAACCATAAACACGTCTTGCTCTTTTTCCACGCCGCCGACCTTGAATTTAACGCGGTGCGGCTTAAAGTGAGTCAAAACGTAAAACAGCGAAAGGTAATACTTGATCTTGCCGCTGAAATGCTTCATCGAAGCGTACTTAACGAGCACGTCCACGTCCATTCCGAGGCCGCAAACGTTTAAGCAACGCCTGTCCGCCAGCTTGATATAGTCGAGTTTTTGCTCCGCACCCGCCAAAATCGCTTTGACCGCTTCTTTCGGCTTTTTGGGAACGCCGACTTTGCGCGCGAAATCGTTACCCGTTCCGCACGGGATCAGACCGAACGTAACTTTATCGAAATCGACAACGCCGTTGATCGCTTCGCTGAACGTTCCGTCGCCGCCGATGACGACGATGCGCGCGTCCTCTTCCGAAGACGTGATCTCGCGAACGATATCGGTGCAATGACCGCGGCTCTTGGTCGGGTGCTCCTGCACGGAGAATCCCGCTTTTTCAAGTTCGGCTTTGACGAACGCCGCCGTTTTTACCGTCTTTTTTTGTCCGGATATCGGATTAAAAATGATATGATACATATTCCCCCCGCGAACATAAAGTTCTATTTATTGTATCACGCGCGCGCAAAAAAGTCAATATATAGGCTTTTCGGGCGCTTTCTCCTTATTGATCGTTGCGAACGAAATAAACGCGCTTCATCTTTTGGTCTTTGAGCGGTTTATCCATCGCGTTCGTCGGAACCGCGGCGATCTCGTCCACCGTTTCGATCCCTTCCACGACCTTTCCGAACGCGGCGTACTGCCCGTCAAGGAAAGCCGCGTCCGCGTGGCAAATAAAGAATTGCGAAGACGCGGAATCGGGCGCGTTCGTGCGCGCCATCGAGATCACGCCGCGCCTATGCGAGATCATATTGCGGACGCCGTTCATTAAGAATTCGCCTTTGATCTTATCTTTGCTGCCGCCCATTCCGGTTCCGGTCGGGTCGCCGCCCTGCACCATAAATCCCGCGATCACGCGATGAAAGATCAAGCCGTTATAGAAGCCCGACGCAACGAGCTTTTTGAAGTTCCGAACGGTCAACGGCGCGTTCTTTTCGTCCAACTCAATCACCATACCGCTGCCGCTGATCATTTCGATCTTTACGAAATTCGTTTGTTCTTTCGATTCGATATATGCCATAATTCACTCCTTATTTCTTAAAAAATACGCCCGCCAGCTTTTTAAACGCAGGCAAACTGCGCTCAATCATTTCCGGACTCACACAGTACGCGATCCGAACGTACCCCGCGCAACCGAAACTGTCGCTCGGAACGACGAGGATATCCATTTTTTTCGCCGCTTCGGAAAGCTCGGACGCATCCCCCGTCGGCGATTTCATAAACAAATAAAACGCACCCGACGGATACGCGCATTCGAAGCCCATTTCGGTCAGCGCACCGTACAAACGGTCGCGGTTCGCTCGATAAACGCCGATATCTGCGGTCATTTCGTCGCATTCCTTTACGAGATATTGAAACAGGCTCGGCGCGCAAACGTAACCGAGCGCTCTGCCCGCGCCGCAAACGGCGAGATAGGTTTCCTGCGCTTCATCGGCAAGCGGCGAGATCGCGATATATCCGATGCGCTCGCCCGGGAGCGAAAGCGCCTTGGAATAGGAATAGCAAACGATCGTGTTTTTATAGAGAAGGGGCAAACACGAAGGCTTTTTATCAAACACGAGCGCGCGATAGGGTTCGTCCGAGATCAAATAGATCGGTCTGCCGAATGTATCGGAAGCATCGGACAAAATCTTTGCGACCGCTTCGAGTTTTTCCTGCGAATAGACGACGCCGCTCGGGTTATTCGGAGAATTGATAATGACCGCGCGCGTGTGATTCGTCAGCGCTTTTTTCAGCGCGTCGAGGTCGATATCCAACCCTTCCGCCGGAGCGACGGGAACGAGGGTCGCGCCCGCTTTTTCGGTAAACACGCGATACTCGGGGAAGAACGGCGCAAAGGTTACGATCTCGTCCGACTCGTCCTTCACGATCGCGTTCAAAGAGATCGTCAAAGACGCCGCCGCGCCGCACGTCATATAGAGAAGATCGGGATCGAACGAAAACCCGAACGCTTTTTCGTAATTCTTCGCGATCGTTTCGCGAACGGATTTATCGCCCTGCGCCGAGGTGTAACCGTGAAGCGCGGTTTCGTTCGGCGTAAGCAACAAACGAGTCAGCGTTTCCTTGACCTCGGGAGGTGGCGGAACGCTCGGATTGCCGAGGCTGAAATCGAAAACGTTTTCTTCACCGACAGCGGCTTTCCTCATTTTCCCGTACTCGAACAGCTCGCGGATCACGGAGCGTTTCGAGCCGAGCGCATACATTTTTTCGTTACAGATCATTTTTCCTCCAAAATTTTCGCGGCGTTCAAGCCGAGAATCTTCTTTTCTTCCTCTTTCGATAGTTCGAGCGAGCGGACGAACCGATAGCTGTCCTCATAGCTCGCCCAAGGGCTGTCCGTCGCAAACAGGATCTTATCCGCCCCGTGCGCGCGAACGATGCGCTTCGCGACGCTCGGATCCATATAGTTCGCAACGACGCCCGTGTCGAAAAACACGTCCTCTCCGACGAGAACGTCCTCGACTTCTTTCCACATCGCGAAGCCGCCCATATGCGCGAGGATCACGTTTTTCGCACCCGTCAGGGAAAGCATTTTCTTCGCCCTTTTCGGCGTACAATGCGTTTCGTTCGGGAAACCGAGATCGAGCCCCGCGTGCACCGAAACGAAAAGCCCCGCTTCCGCCGCCGCGTCTATGATCCGAAGGTTTTTATCGTCGTCGATAAACGCGCCCTGATAATCGGGATGCAGTTTGATCCCCTTTAAGCCGAGCGCTTTGATCGTTTTGACTTCCTCAATAACGTTCTCCGAATCGGGATGGATCCCGCCGAACGAGCGGAGTCGCACGCCGCCTTGATCGAATTCTCCGCAATCGATCCGCTTTGCAAACTCGTTGATCGAGCGGAATTGAGAGGGTTTCGTTACGACGGGAAGCACCAAACAAACGTCCGTACCGATCGCTTCCGCGCTCTTCGCAAGACCCGACGCCGTCCCGTCCGAATAGTACGGGATCGACGCCTTTGCGGAAAGAAAGGCGATCGAACGCTCCGCGAGAGCGTCCGGAAAGGCGTGCGCGTGAAAATCGATAATCATATCAGAGCGACACGATCTCCTCGTTCGACAAAAGCTCCGCGCCCGCTTTCTTCAAAACGACCGCCGCCTTGTCGAGGTCGGAAGCCTTGATCACGAGGGACGCTTTGCCCGCTTTTTCGATCGTCAGACCGTACATATATTCGAGATTGATCTTTTCTTTCGCAACCGCACAAAGGAGATCTTGCAAAGAACCGACTTCGTTATTCAAACGAACGACGAGAACGTCCGTCAGCATCGAAGAGAAGCCGCCCTCTTTGAGCGCTTTATCCGCCTTCGCGGGGTCGGAAACGATCAGGCGCAAAAGCCCGTATTCCCTCGTGTCCGCGAGGGACAGCGACAAAATGTTGACGCCCGCCGCTTTGATCGCGGACAAAACTTCTTCCAATCTGCCTTCTCTGTTCTCAATAAAAACCGATACTTGTTTCGCTTTCATATTATCCTCCTTTTATACAAGTTTGCGTTTGTCTTGAACGTGCACGGATTTGCCCATGCTGCGTTCGATCGTTCTGGGTTCGACGAGCTTGATCTTCGCGTTCAAGCCGATCATTTGTTGCACGGCTTTTCCGATCTTGACGGACAAAGCCTCCAAGCCCTTGATCTCGTCCGAGAAGAACTTCTCGTCCACTTCGACCATGATCTCCATCGTGTCGAGGTTGTTGACGCGATCGACGACGATCATATAGTGGGGGCTGACGCCGTCCACGCGGAGAAGCGCCTCTTCGACCTGCGACGGGAACACGTTGACGCCGCGAATGATCAGCATATCGTCCGATCTGCCTTTGAAACGGCTGATACGGCAAGTCGTTCTGCCGCACTCGCAAGGCTCGTAATTGATCGAGGTCAGGTCGCGCGTACGATAACGGATCAGCGGCAAGCCTTCTTTCGTGATCGTCGTAAACACGAGCTCGCCCGTTTCGCCCTCTTTGACGGGCTCCAAGGTTGTCGGCGAGATGATCTCGGGAATGAAATGATCTTCGCAAACGTGCAAGCCTTTATGATATTTGCAGTCGCAGGCAACGCCCGGCCCCATGACTTCGGAAAGACCGTAAATGTCGTGCGCGCTGACGCCGAGGATCTCCTCGATGCGGAGGCGCATATCCTCCGTCCAAGGCTCCGCGCCGCAAACCGCCGCGCGCAGTTTAATCTTGTCGAGATCGCCGTTTTCCTTCAAAACTTCGGCAATGTGCAAGAGATAGGAAGGCGTGCAGGCGATCGCCGTCGCGCCGAAATCCTTCATCAACGTGATGAGTTTTTGGGTGTTACCCGTGCCCATCGGAACGGTCGTCGCGCCGATGTACTCCGCGCCGTAATGCGCGCCGAGACCGCCGGTAAACAAGCCGTAACCGTAAGCGACTTGGACGATATCCTTCTTCGTAACGCCCGCCATTGTCATACAACGCGCGACGCATTCACTCCACATTTTGATATCGTTTTCGGTATAACCGACGACGGTCGGTTTGCCGGTCGTGCCGGACGAAGCGTGCACTCTCGTGATCTCGTCCTGCGGAACGGCGAACAAGCCGAACGGATAGTTATCGCGAAGATCCGCTTTCGTCGTAAACGGCAGTTTCGGAAGGTCTTCGACCCCCTTGATATCCTCGGGTTTCAAACCGATCTCGTCCATTTTCGCGCGATAGGCGGGAACCTTTTCATAGACCCTTTTGACCGTTGCGACAAGCCTTTCGCTTTGCAGCGCGCGCATTTCTTCGCGGCTCATCGTTTCCATTTTTTCATTCCAGATCATATTTTTCTCCTTTCCGTTCAACCGTTTTCAAGCCCGGTCAAAAACGCTTTTTTATTGATCTCCACCGTCTTGGGCGGAACGGTGTTTTCGATGACTTTCAGCCAAGTTTCGGTGTCCACGCCCATATGTTTCGCGGCGACGCCCAAAACGACGGTGTTGAAAACTTTTTGGTTACCGACCGCGCTCGCGATCTCGTTCGCGTTCACTCTGACGATCTTGTATTTGTCTTCCAAACTGTCGAGGACATTTACGGGATATTTCGCCGCGCCGGAGATCACGGTGATCGGCTCGATCATAACGTCGTTTACGATCATAACGCCGCCCTTCTTCAAAAAGTGATGATAGCGCGCGGCTTCCAGCCTTTCGAACGCGATCAAAACGTCCGCCTGCCCTTCTTCGACGATGGGCTCCGCAACCTTGTCGCCGTAACGCACGAAGGTCACGACGCTACCGCCGCGTTGCGCCATGCCGTGCACCTCGGAGAGNNTTCACGTCGTAGCCTTTTTCGATCGCGATGCCGCCGAGAATGCGGCTTGTTAAAAGCGTGCCTTGTCCGCCCACGCCGACGATCATAATATTCACGTTCATTTCTTTACGACCTCCCTCTTTTCCAGCGCGCCGAAATGGCAATTCGAGGCGCAAAGCCCGCAACCGTTACACATCTCGGGATTGATCTTCGCCTTGCCGTTTTCGTCCTTGCTGAGCGCCGGACAACCGCAAGCGATACAAGCGCCGCAACCGACGCATTTTTCCGCATTCACAAACACTTTTTCTTTAAACACGTTGCCCTTCAAAAGTGCGCACGGAGCCTTGCAGATGATCACGGAGAGCTCTTCTCTCTGCGTTTCTTCTTTCAAAACGACGGTGAGCGCCTCTCTGTCGAACGCGCTGACCGAGCGGACGTTTTTGACGCCGATCGCGCGGCACAGGTTTTCGAGCCCGATCGCGGGCGCGATGTCGCCTTTGAGGTTCTTGCCCGTTGCGGCGTGGTCTTGGTGACCGGTCATACCCGTCGTCGAGTTATCGAGGATCACGACCGTTCCGGTGCTCTCGTTGTACGCCGAATTGATCAGGCTGTTGACGCCGGTGTGCAAGAACGTGCTGTCGCCGATCACGCACACCCAATTCTTAATATAGTCCTTGCCCTTCGCCTTTTCGACGCCGTGCAAGGTCGAAATGCTGCTGCCCATACAGATCGTCGTTTCGATCACGGACACGGGCGGAACGGCGCCGAGCGTATAGCACCCGATATCGCCGATCACGTGGAGTTTAAGCTTCTTCATAACGGAGAACACGCTCCTATGCGGGCAACCAGGGCACAAAACGGGAGGGCGCGCGGGCAGATCCGCCATCGGCGCTTCGTAATCCGCCTTGCCGAGAACGGCTTTTCGAATCAAATTCGCGCTGTACTCCCCTTGGCGGGTAAAGATCTCTTTGCCGATACACTTGATCCCAAGGGATTTAACTTTTTCTTCAACGAGGGGTTCGAGCTCCTCGAACACGTAAAGCGTTTCGACGTTCGCCGCGAATTCTTCGATGAGTTTGACGGGGAGCGGGTTCAAAAGCCCGAGCTTCAAAACGGACGCTTCGGGCATCGCTTCTTTGACGTACTGATACGCGATACCGCTCGTGATAAAGCCGATCTTCTTGTCGCCGTATTCGATGCGGTTCAAGGGCGCGCCGCATTCGTTCGCCGCCATCTCGTTCAACCTTTGCTCGACGATCAAATGGCGCTTCTTCGCCATGCCCGGCATCATCACGAACTTATCGATGCGCTTTTCGTAAGGCTTGTCCTCGACTTCCTTTCTGTCTTCGAGCTCGACGATGCCTTGCGAATGGGAAAGGCGAGTCGTCGTTCTCAAAATGATCGGCGTATCGTACTTCTCGCTGAGGTCGAACGCAAGCTTCATAAATTCTTTCGCTTCGGCGCTGTCCGACGGCTCGATCACGGGGATCATCGCGGCGCGCGCGATCAATCTCGTGTCCTGCTCGTTTTGCGACGAATACAAACCGGGATCGTCCGCCACGACGGCGACCATGCCGCCGCGAACGCCCGTGTAGGAGAACGTAAACAAAGGATCGGCGGCAACGTTCAAGCCGACGTGCTTCATACAGCACATACTGCGAACGCCGCTGATCGACGCGCCGATCGCAACTTCCGCCGCGACTTTCTCGTTCGGCGCCCATTCGGCGTACACTTCGCCGTACTTTGCCAGCGTTTCGCTGATCTCCGTGCTCGGCGTTCCGGGGTACGCTGCGGACACTTTAACGCCCGCTTCGTACGCGCCGCGCGCGATCGCTTCGTTTCCAAGCATCAATTTCTTCATGTTTACCCCCTTAAATTGCGCAGGTCTTTGACCCTTGCCGCTTTGCCTTCGAAACGACGAAGGGTATTCGGCGATTCGAGGCTGATCTTCGCGTCCAATCCCAAGACGACGCGCAATTTGGATTTGATTCTGCTTTCGATTTCTTTGAGCTCCGCATAGTTATCCGTCGCCTTTTTGAGCTCGACGCGGATTTCGAGTTTATCCGTGTGACCCTCTCTCGTGACGACGATCTCGTAATGCGGCCCGATGCCGTCCGTGTGGAGCAAGACTTCTTCGATCTGCGAGGGGAAGACGTTGACGCCGCGGATCTTCAACATATCGTCCGTTCTGCCGTCGAGGTTTTCCATGCGGCAGGTCGTGCGGCCGCACTTACAGGGCTCGTAGATCAAGCGGGTTACGTCCTTCGTGCGATAGCGGATCAAAGGAAGCGCCTCTTTTTTGATGCAGGTTACGACGAGCTCGCCCTTTTCGCCCGCGGGCAGGACTTCGCCCGTCACGCTGTCGATGATCTCGGGAATAAAGAAATCTTCGTTGATATGCATACCGGCGAGCTGTTCGCATTCGCCCGAAACGCCCGGGCCCATAAGCTCGCTCATGCCGTAATTGCTGGTTACGAGGCAATCGTCGCCCCAAACCTTATGCATCTCTTCGCGCATCGCGTCGGTCAAAAGCTCGCTGCCGACGAGCGCGATACGGACTTTGAGATCCTTTTTGATGTCCACGCCCATTTGCTCGGCGACTTCGGCGAGGCGAAGCGCGTAAGACGGCGTTGCGACGAGAAGGGTCGTTTCGAAGTCCTTCATATACATAATTTGTTTTTCGCTGTTTCCGGTCGAAGACGGAACGATCGTCGCGCCGATCTTCTCCAAACCGTAATGCAAGCCGAGCGCGCCGGTAAACATGCCGTAACCGAAGCAGATCTGCGCCATATCGTCCGCCGAAGCGCCGCCTGCCGCCGCGATACGGGACACGCATTCCGTCCAGGTATCGAGATCGTTTTTCGTGTAGCCGACGACGGTCGGTTTCCCGGTCGTTCCGGACGAGGCATGCACACGCACAAGATCCTTTCTCGGAACGGCGAACAAGCCGAACGGATAGTTATCGCGAAGGTCGGCTTTCGTCGTAAACGGAAGGCGCGCAAGATCTTTCAGCGTCTTGATATCTTCGGGTTTTACGCCCGCTTCGTCCATCTTCTTTCTGTACGGAAGGACTTTTTCATAGACGCGTTTGACCGTTTCCTGCAAACGTTCGAGCTGGATCTTTTCGATCTCGCTCCTCGGAAGGGTTTCCATCTTTGACCAAATCATTTTTATCTCCTTTGTTGAAACAACAATTTATTGAATTTCGTTTTCAATGGGCTTTTCGAAAGCCTCTTTGACCATTTCTTCGGGCAGGGGTTTCGTAAACAAGCTGACGACGAACGTCGAAAGCATCGAGTACGCCATGCAGATCACGCCGATCATCGGCGAGGAACCGACGCCCGCTTGCACCGCTTTTCCGAAAGACGCGTTCCATTGCAGCTTATCGTAGCCGACGATCACGATCAAAACCGCCGTCAAAACCAGCGATCCGATGATCGAAACCCAAGCCGCGGTCTTCGTCGTCTTTTTCCAAACCACGCCGAGCACGTACGGTCCGATGAAGCAGCCCGCGAGCGTACCCCAGCTGAGGCCCATCATGTACGCGATACCGGTCAGGTTGAATTTCGTGTTCAGATAAGCGATGACCGTTGAGATCGCAACGAAGACGAGCGCCAAAATGCGCATCAGCATCGTAACGTTTTTGTCCGACGCTTCTTTGTTGACGACCGCCTTATAAATGTCGATCGTAACGACGGAAGAGGACGCGAGCGAAACGGAAGCCAGCGTGCTCATCGACGCCGCGAGAACGAGAACGGCGATCAAACCGAGAAGCCCGTTCGGCAACGTATCTTTGATCATATAGGGGATCAGATTATCGGTGTTGCCGCCCACGTCCGCAAGGTTCGGATAGAAGCGCGTTGCAAGACCGCCGATAAAATAAGCGCCGAAACCGATCACGAGCGCGAAGATCGTGGAAACGATCGTGCCCTGCGAGATCGCTTTCTTGTCGCGCACGGTGTAATACTTATGGATCGTTTGAGGGAGCGCCCAAACGCCGAACGACGTCAAGAGGATCAGGAAGATCAAGGACATCGGTCGATCGTACAAGAATCTCGCGCCGGACGTGCCGCCGATGAAAAGACCCATCTCATGCTCCGAAAGAGCTTTCAAACCTTCGCCCCAATTGACCTGCGGCGCGGCGAGGAAGAAGAACAGCATCACGATGACGCCGACGAACATAATGATGCCCTGCACGAAGTCCGTCAGGGAAGTCGCGATATAGCCGCCGAAGAAAAGATAACCGGCTGTAACGACCGCGAGCACGAGCATCACGATCCACCCGTCCACACCGAACACGATCGAGAACAGGTTTCCGAGACCGTTATACACGGACGCCGCGTACGGGATCAGGAAGATAAAGATTACGACCGCGGATGTCAGCTTCATCTTTTCGCTGCCGTAACGCTTAAAGAAAAAGTCGGGCATCGTCTTCGCGTCCAAACGCACGGTCATATTTTTCGTGCGGCGCGCGAGGACTTTCCAAGCGAGAAGCGCGCCGATAAACGCGTTTCCGATACCGATCCAAACGGAAGCCAAGCCGAATCCGTAACCGAATTTGCCCGCGTAACCGATAAAGATAACGGCGGAGAAGTACGTCGTTCCGTAGGCAAAAGCGCTCATCCAGCCGTTTAAGCCTTTACTGCCGGCGAGAAGATAATCCTTGACCGTTTTCGCTTTGTTGCGCGTATAAACGGCGATCGCAACCATTCCGATCAGGTACAGAATGATCACAGTCAAATCGATAAAAATCATAATACGTTCCTCTGTTTGGGTAAATTCACCGCGCTCGAAAAATAATGAAAAACAAATCGTCCGATACACGACTTTTTTATTATAAACCTACGCGCGCGCGTTTGTAAAATCAATTCGTGGCATAAATTCAGGTGGGAAGGGGTAAAATTATTTGATAGGTGCCTTCAAAAGCGATCGCCGTCAGAAAAAAAACGAGGGCGCCGCTTTCCTTTGCGCCCTCACCGCCCCGCCTTTCTCCTTTCAATCGTTTGCCATACAAGGCGAAAAAAGTGTATAATTCCGATATGTTAAAGATCCGCGTCGTCGCCGTGGGCGATATGAAAGAAAGCTATTATCGGGAAGCCGCCGACGAGTACGTAAAACGCCTCGGGAAATGGGCGAAGGTTTCCGTGGAAGAAGTCAAAGAAGCTTCTCTGTTAACCGACCCCGACAAAAAGCGCGAAGCGGAAGGCGAAG
>DBVY01000060.1:0-34535 GCA_002308575.1 Christensenella sp. UBA1252 | reverse complement strand
GCGGAAACGATCGACCGCCTCGTGCTTTCCGGCAACAGCGAGCTGACCTTTGTGATCGGCGGAAGCAACGGCGTCAGCCAAGCGGTTAAGCACGCGGCGAAAGAGATCCTTTCCTTCGGGGACGTTACCCTGCCGCACCGCTTATTCCGCGTCGTTCTTTTGGAGCAGATTTACCGCGCGGAAACGATCTTGAACGGAATATCGTATCATAAATAATTTGCACTTGATTGCACGGCGCCGAAGACGGGAAAAAGCAGACGTGCGTTGATTCGCCGCCGAAGGAGATATATGACGGAGAGAGAACTGGCAAAACTTGCCGAATATCAAGACGAGGACGCAATCCGCTACGAGGATTACGACCTTTCCGATCTTTTAAAAGATTTCGAAGGCTCGGACGCGAAAAAATTCAAGGAAAAATACGGCGAATATTACGACGACATCAAATTCAAGGAAAAGGATTGGTGGTAAGATGAGGAAACCGCATAAGGAAACCGTTATCTCTTGCGTTTTATTCGTCTTCGCAATCGCCGTGGCGGCGGGGCTCGCTTATGCGATCACCCTCGTCGTGGCGCCGATCAAAGCCGATCTCGGAGCGGAAGCCTTAACGCTGAAATGCTTATATCACGAAGAAACGATCGCCTACGCCGATATCGAAAGCGTTTCCCTTTCGGACGACTATACGTCCACGACGAAAAAAGGCTTCGGCGGGCAAGCCAAAGAATTCGGCGTTTATGCGAACGATAAACTCGGCTCGCATTATCGCCTGACCTACACCGAAAACCAAAACAACTACATCATCGTTTTGAAAAAGGACGGATCGGCAACCGTTTTCAACCAAAAAACGAAGTCGAAAACGCAGGAACTTTACGACGACTTTTTGAGCAAACTATCCGCTTAAATCCGCTCGAAAAAAAAGAAAACCAACGGTTTTATCGATGCGACGAATTTGCTTTCCCTTTCCGAAAAAGTGTGATATAATACTGACAACTTCCCCGAAAAGCGGCGTTCAGATCGCAAAAACGCGTTCGGCGGCGCAGGAGAATCATGGCAAAAAAGACCTTCACCAAAAAAATATTCTTGTTCGTTGACAAAATATTTTATAAATCGCAGAACCCGCCGAAAAAGACGGCGGCGCTCCTTTCCGAATTGGTCGTACATCGCGACCTTTCCCCTTGCGACGAATATTCCGATTATAAGATCGACGTTTTTTACAAACAGCGTGCCGCGGGCGAAAAGTACCCCGTTATTTTCAACATTCACGGCGGCGGCTTTTCGGCGGGCGAGAAAACCTATCGCGATTATTACGTCGCGCGGATCGCCAAAGCGTCGGGCGCGGCGATCGTGAACGTCAATCACCCGCTCGGCCCCGAAAATCCCGGTCCGATCCCTCTCCGTTGCCTCGTGCAATCGGCGAATTGGCTCGAAGATCACGCCGAAGAATTTAATTTCGACCTTTCGAAAACTCTCGTAATGGGCGACAGTTCGGGCGGTTATTACGCCGCGATGCTCGCAGCGATCCAAGGAAGCGAAAAACTGCAAAAAGTTTACGGAACCATGCGCCACAAGTTCGGCGCCGCGATCTTCAATTGCGCGATCTACGATCTCGTGTATTCCCTCAAACATCCGATCCCTCTCGGCTTTACGAGCGGAATCAGCCTCGATATAACGGGATTAAAGCGCAAAGAGGCGCTGAATTGGGAATATATGCCCTACGCCTGCCCCGTGGATCACGTTTCACCGAACTATCCGAAATCGCTCGTCGTATATGCGAAATTGGACTTTTTCGCAAAAGGTCATGCGGAATCCTTTATCCGCGAACTCGAAAAGAACGGCGTTCCGTACGAAGAATTCCACAGCAAACATTTCTTGGACAATCACGCGTTTTCGATCAATTTGAATAACGCCGTCGCAAAAAACGCGCGCGCAAAGATGCTTTCCTTCATGACCGAGTTTTTCGAAAAAGAGCCCGATTGATCCCCTTTTCTTTTTTCTTTACGTACGAAAAGGAGGCGACGATCGTCGCCTCCTTCTTTTCGTTGTTTTCGCGGTTTACGCATTCTCCACGATCTTCCAAGTAAAGCTGAAGTTCAGTTTGTACTTGTACGGCGTGGACGGCAAGGAAATGATCGTTTGATCGCCGTAGACGTAATCTTCGGTAATCGCCTCCACGTCAGCCGCTTCTTCGTCGAATCCGAAATTCTCCATCGGGTTGACCGGAATCCAAATAAATCCGCTGACCGTATAAGAACCGATTTCGCTTACTCCGCTCAAACAACCGTATCCGCCTACCGGTTCCCAATCGTAGCGTTCCACGCGGAAATTGTTCAGGCTAAGCTCATTTCCGCCAACGCTCGAAAAATGAAATTCGTTTCCGTCACCGACGGGGATCTCGTACGGAGGATCCACTTTCTTGTTGTCGATCAACAAACAGAAATCATTGATCGTCAAAATTCTCTTCGTGATCGTGAATTCCGCTTCGCTCGAGATCGAGTAGTAATTTTCTTGGAAATGCCAAGAGTCGGGTCTCGTGAGTACAACGCTGTAGCAACCGTCCACGTAATCGAACGATTGAATCGTAACGTATCTCTTATTCAAGCCGACGTTCCCGTAATTATACGGAGCAGCGCCTTCAATCGAATAAACAAGTTCCAATCCTTCGGGGATCTCCGAAACTTCCGGCATTCCTTTATCGTACTCGTACGTTCCCGCGTTGGTCCAAGTGAGTCCGCTCAGATCGTAAGTATTGGGATAAATATACCATTCGACGCTCGGAAGGACGAGATCGTATTTATCCAAAAGCCCTTCTTTGAGCGTTGCATTCATAACCGTTTTATACTTTCCGACGGCGGACATATTTTTCGCAAGCTCCCATTCGGAAGTCGTCGTATTGTAGAAGAAAGTCGACATAGTGTCGAGATCGATATAATCGGAAAGCGTAACGTACCCCGTCATTTGCTGACCGATACTCGAATAATAGGAAGCGCGTTCAAGCTCCGTGTACGCTTCGTTCAAAAGAACGGTCTTATTCAATCCCGTATAATAACTGAACGGATGGAACGAATCGTCTTTTCCCGCGAAGTAGTTGCTTTCGTCTCTTCTGTAATGGGTTCCGTAATAGCACGGATATAAGGTCAAAGTCGCCTTACAAATTCTCCAAGTCGTTTCGAAAACGCCGGAAATCGGATGTCTTTCGAGGTTCACGAAGGAATAGTTGCCTCCGTCCACCATCAGCGTTGCGACCGTCTTATAGTAGCCGACCGCGGCGCTGTCGACGCCGTCGTAAGCAAAGCGGTACGTCATTCCCCTATCGTTGCTCTGAATAACGATCGTTTGGATCGGGTCTTTGCCGTAATTGTCGGCGGATTTTCCGTAATACACTTCGTACTTAACTTTCGCAAAGAGTTGCTCATCCGCCATCTCGTAAGACCCGTAATAGATCTCCAATTGTTTTCTCTGCGGCAATCCGTTATAGATGAAATCGCCCTCCCGAACGTCGTAGTTATTACCCGGATCCGAAGTGTTTTGTGCGGCGTACCAAGTCGGATCTCCGACTTCGACGACGGCTTGATGCACGGTGACTTCGACGTTGATCGAAAGCGGCTTATAGTTATTGTCGCGTTTGAAAATGAATTTCATCGTTTGCACGCCCGCTTTATACTCTTTATCGTCGGCGTACGTCAAAGTGGAATCGTTTTCTCTCCAAATGCCGTGCAAAAGAAGCACCGTTTCGTTCGACCACTCGATCGAATGCTCCGTCGCAAAGGTATTGCCCGGCACGTAGGTCGTTTCCGCGCGAAGCGTCGCCGAGGCAACGTTTTCGGGGAACACGTAATCGGCGGGATCGACGATCACGTTGAACATTACTTGCGAGATCGGGGTGCCGTTCGTCCAGACGTAGTTTCCGATTTTGTTTTGATCCGCAAAGTTGACGAAAACGGCATAACAGCCGCCCTCATAGGAAATCACGTCCGTAATACCCGTCGTTCCGTTTCTTTCCACTTCGAAGAGGTCGTTTCTTTCCACGCTCGTTTCCACGGGAATCGGATTGCCCGTATACGTATAGTGATAATAGTCGACGCCTTCCTTCATTTCCTTCCTTGTATAGCCTTTATAGGTCGGCGTTGCGTTTTCCGCCGCGATCAAGGTCGGATACGGGATCCGCTTCGGCGTGATCGTCCAAGTCCCGACTTCCACGGTATATTGATCGTTTTGGAACGTGTAGCTATCTTGATATTGCTCCTTGATGATCGCTTGGCAATAATTCGAAGTACCGGGATAGTTCGCATCGATTGCTTTATTCGTGTCGATGCCGCCGTTAAAGAAGGTGATTTGCTCGTCGAATCCGTGCAGATCGACGGGGAGCGTGATCTCCGATCCGGTATAGACGAAACTCGTCGTTTCACCCGCCGTCGGCACGGGGATCACCTTTTTGGTGATGCGCCAGCCGATATACTGTTCGGTGAAAACGCCCGTGGTCTCGTCCCCCCAAACGTAGCCGTCCGCCGCCCTCAGGCAAAGCTGATAATCGCCCGCGTCGGTCGCCGTGCGCGCGTAGTTTTCGCCCTCGGCGACCGTCACCTTGCCCTCCGCGAGCAGGGTCGCGATCTTGTCGGCTTCGGCGCGGTTCTCGTCGAGTTTCGCAACGATATCGACCTCCTCCCCGCTATATTCGACGGAGTAGATCTCCGTCGTCTCGATCGCGGGCAGCGAGGCGCGNNGCAGATCGACGGGGAGCGTGATCTCCTCCCCCGTATATTCAAACGTAGTGGAGCCGCTTACGGTCGGGGTCGGGATCACTTTCTTCGTGATCCTCCATAGCAAGGTCATCGAGCTTGTCTGCCCGAGCGTTTCGTCCTTCCAAACGTTCCCGTCCGCCGCAACGAGTTCGAGCATATAATCACCCACGTTCGTCGCTTGGCGGGTTCTGACGTTCTCTTGCGTCGAAATGCGGATCTTACCCGCCGTAATGAGCGGCGCGATCTTATTCTCGGCGGAACGATTCGCGTCGAGCTTTTCGATCAGGTCGATCGCCGAACCCGTGTACTCGTAAGAATACGTTGTTTGGCTGTCGATCGCAGGAAGAGCCTCCGGTTCCGACGCGCGCACTTCGACCGAAACGGTCGTGCTGTGACCGGAATAGGAAAACGAAATCGTATACGAGCCCGCCGTTGCGTTCGCGGGGATCGCGCTTGCGTCGATCGTAAAGCCCGAAACGGCTTCTTTGCTCCCATCCGAATAGACGATCTTAACGCTGAAATCACCGGTGGTAAAGGAGGGGATCTGCCCTTCCGTTACGATGATCATTCCGTTCGAATACGTCAAAGAAGATCCGTCTGCAAGCGTTGCTTCCAAATTCGTGATCGTCTTTTGACTGCCGCCGTTCTCCTCTTTATCACACGACGCCGCAAATGCGACGACGCAGATCGAGAGAACGAAAACCGCAATCAATAAAAATACTTTTTTCAACCTTTCGGTCATTTCCTTCCTCCTTCTTACGGTTCGCGCTGAAAACTCCGCGAACACGTTTTCCATTATACTTCCGTAAGAGCCCCTTTCTCTTATGGAAATGTTTTCCGTTTAGGCTTTCGCGACGCCCGATTCCCTCGCCGCCTTTGCAACCGCTTTCGCAACGGTTTGCCCGACGCGCGGATCGAACGGACGCGGCAAGATATAATCCTTTTTGAGTTCTTCGGGGGAAACGAGAGAAGCCAGCGCTTCGGCGGCGGCAAGTTTCATTTCCTCGTTGATATCGCGTGCGCGAACGTCCAAAGCGCCGCGGAAGATGCCGGGGAACGCCAAGACGTTATTGATTTGGTTCGGGAAATCGCTCCTCCCCGTTCCGACGATCGCCGCGCCCGCTTCGATCGCGAGATCGGGCATGATCTCAGGCGTCGGGTTCGCCATCGGGAAAAGGATCGCGTCCTTCGCCATCGTTTTTACCATCTCCTGCGAAACGAGGTTCGCGGAAGAAACGCCGATGAAAAGATCCGCGCCGACGAGAACGTCCGCCAGCGTTCCTTTGAGGTGGTCGCGGTTCGTCACTTTTGCGATCTCTTCTTTCGCGGGATTCAAGCCTTCCGCGCCTTCGCAGATCGCGCCTTTCCTGTCGCAAATGATCAAGTTCTTCAAGCCGCGGGACATCAAAAGTTTTGCGATCGCGATGCCCGCCGAGCCCGCGCCGTTGATCACGGCTTTGACGGAGCCGATGTCTTTACCGACCGCGCGAAGCGCGTTCAACGTGGCGGCGAGAACGACGACGGCGGTGCCGTGTTGATCGTCGTGGAAAACGGGAATGTCGCAACGCTCTTTGAGTTTGCGCTCGATCTCGAAGCAACGCGGCGCGGCAATGTCTTCGAGGTTGATCCCGCCGAAACTGCCTGCGAGAAGCGCGACGGTGTTTACGATCTCGTCCACGTCCTTACTGCGCACGCACAGAGGGATCGCGTCCACGCCGCCGAACGCTTTGAACAGCACGCATTTCCCTTCCATCACGGGCATGCCCGCTTCGGGGCCGATATCGCCGAGGCCCAAAACCGCCGTTCCGTCCGTAACGACGGCGACGAGGTTGCCCCTGCCCGTCAGTTCATAGGACTTTTCGGGATCCTTTTGGATCTCCAAGCACGCTTGCGCAACGCCCGGCGTATATGCCAAAGAAAGATCGTCCTTGCTCTCGATCTTCATCTTCGGCACCGTTTCGAGTTTGCCTTTCCATTCGTAATGCTTCTTCAAAGATTCTTCCGCGTAGTTCATTTTTCACCGTTTCCTTTTTGTTATTGTTTTTCAAACCATCTTTTCGGGTTTGACGTAAAGATCGAATTCTTGTTCCGTTAAAAAGCCGAGGCGCACCGCTTCTTCGCGCAAGGACGTTCCGTTTTTATGGGCGGCTTTCGCGATCTTCGCGGCGTTATCGTAGCCTATATAGGGCGAAAGCGCGGTTACGGACATCAGCGTCCGATCGAGGTTGTCTTTCATCTTCGCGCGGTTCGCTTTCAATCCCGCAAGACAATGCGCCGTAAACGAGCGCGCGCCGTCCGCGAGCAACCCGACCGATTGCAGGAAGTTATAGGCAACGACGGGCATATAGACGTTGAGTTGAAAATTTCCCTGTGACGCCGCGATCCCGATCGTAACGTCGTTTCCCATGACCTCGGCGGCAACCATCGTCAGCGCTTCGCATTGGGTGGGGTTTACCTTGCCCGGCATAATGGACGAGCCGGGTTCGTTCTCGGGGATCGAGATCTCGCCGAGCCCGCAACGGGGGCCGGACGCGAGCCAACGAACGTCGTTCGCGATCTTCATCAGGTCGGCGGCGAGCGCCTTCAAAGCGCCGTGCGCAAACGCGATATCGTCCTTCGACGAAAGGGCGTGGAATTTGTTCGGCGAGGTGCGGAACGGAACGCCCGTTTCCTTTTTGATCGCTTCGGCGACGGCTTCCGCGAATCCTTTGGGGCAGTTCAGCCCCGTGCCGACGGCGGTGCCGCCGAGCGCTAAATCGAGGAGTCCGTCCTCGGAAGCGCGGATCGCCGCGAGCGAACGCTCGATCATAACTCGCCAACCGCTGATCTCCTGCGAAAACGCGATCGGAACGGCGTCCTGCAAATGGGTGCGGCCGACCGTGACCGCTCCTTCGTTTTCCTTTTCAAGGCGTGAAAACGCGGCGATCATCTCTTCCAAAGCGGGTTCGAGTTTTTGTTTCAAAGCCAGCACGGCGGCGACGTGCAAAGCGGTCGGGAACGTGTCGTTCGAGCTTTGCGAACGGTTTACGTGATCGTTCGGATGGAGAAGTTTTTCCCCCGCGATCTCGTTGCCGCGGTTCGCGATGACCTCGTTGAAATTCATATTGGTTTGGGTGCCGCTACCCGTTTGCCAAACGGCGAGCGGGAAATGTCCTTCGAGCTTTCCGTTTAAAATCTCATCCGAAACGCGAACGATGAGTTCCGCCCGTTTCTCGTCCAAAAGGCCGAGCGCGCGGTTTGTCAGAGCGCACGCTTTTTTTACGACGGCGAACGCGGAAAGGATCCCCTTGGGCATCTTTTCTTCTCCGATTTGGAAGTTCTCGTAACTGCGCTGGGTTTGCGCACCCCAATAGCGATCGGCGGGGACTTTTACCTCGCCCATACTGTCGCGTTCGATTCTTTGATCCATCGTTTCCCTCCGCTTTGTTCGTATTTCGGAAAATTACCAAATAAAATTATACGCCCGCGAGGTGCATTTGTCAACGCGAACGGACACCTCGATTCTCTTTCTCCCAAAAAGAAAAGGACGGTTAAAACAAAAGTTTTAATCGCCCGTTCTTTTTCTTCTTTCGCAAAAAACGTGTTACGCTTTATTCCTCGCTTCCTTCGGCCGAGCCCGATCCATCCGTTTCGCCGTCCTCTTCTCCGCTCGTTTCGCCACCCGTTACGGTGGGAGTTTCTTCCGTGTTTTGCGTTTGTTGTCCGCCCTTATACGGAACCGGCGTTCCGAAATCGCCCGTGTGGTAGCCGACGATCAAGCGTACGAGCAAGTCGTTCAACTTTTCGACGACCGCGTCCGGAAGATCGGGATCGAGGTGCGAGCCGCCGATGCCCGAATCGTCGGTCACGAAGATCGAAGTTCCGCCCGTCAAAAGGGCGCCGGTTCTCGTTACGTATTCGGTCAAAGTGTCCGCGCCGCTGCAAAGGATCGGGCAGATCGCGATGCCCTTCTCCGCCGCCGAGCCGTACGCGTTCACGATGCGATCGTAGTTTTCCTTTTTCTCGTGCGGCGGTGCGTCGAGCACAACGAACATCAATCTCGCCGCGTTCTCTTCGCCCCAATTCTTGCCCGTCGCAAGCACGAGCGCTTCGTCCAACGCCTCGGGATAGTCGCCGCCGCCCGTCGCGTATTGTCTGCTTAAAACGTTGAGTTGCGCTTGCAATCCCGCGCTCTCGGTCACGGTCGCAAAATCGGCGTACGCGAATTTCTCTTCATCCCCGTCGTCGCGATAGAACAGGAGCGCGAGGTCGATCTTAACGTTTTCCGCCTGCCGCGCAACGCGGTTCACGACGTCCGCGAGTTCGGCGGCGAGGTAATTCATTTCGTCGCCCATCGAGCCCGTCGCGTCGATCACGAACATGATCTTGATCACGTTAGCTTTGCTTTGACTGTCCGCGAGATCGACGGTCAGATCTTTTTCTTCCGCGGAGAACGTCGCGGTCTTTTCGGCGTTCCCGCTCGAAATGGTGATCGTGCCCGCGTCCTCGCCGGGGAACAGATACGCCACGCCGTTTACGTCTGTGCGGACGGTACTTTTCTTTTGATTGGAATCGTAATAAACGATCTTCGCGCCGAACACCTTGCTTTCGCCTTGCGTGACCGTGACCTTTACGCGCTTCGCCGTGTCGATCGCCCAGTCACCGCTCTTAAACTCGACGAATTTTCCCGCGGGGTCGTTTGCGGTTTCCTCGTTGAAGAGCTTTTTCCATTTCGCGTAATTCTCGTTATCGTTCCAAGCCTTCGCGGTGATCTGCCCCGCGCGGATCTGATTCCTTTCGCTGTCCGGCTTTTCTCCCGTCGTTTCTTTTCCTTCGACAAAACCCTCCTCGCCTCCGTCAAGCGTTTTGCTGTAAGCGATCGACTCTCCGTAGAACACGTCGCCGTCGCCGCCTACTTCCGGTGCGGGAAGATATCCGCCCGAGCCGTCGTGCGCGCCCATATATCCGCCCGAGCCGCTGTGCGCGCCCATATATCCGCCCGAGTCTTTCATCGTGGAAGTTCCGCTGCAAGACGCAAGCGCAAACGCCGTAACGATCATCAAAATCAAAGCGATAATTCTTTTCATACTTTCACTCCTCCCCATTCGGCTATCGCCGCCATATTTCTTTTCGCCTATTAGTTGCGCCTAATGCAAACAAATGTGACAAAAAAAGGAAATTTTTTTATTTCGCGATAAAAGTTTCGCGAAGGAAAGCCAAAATCGCCTCTTCGCCCGCGCCCGAACAAGATCGAGCGTACACGGTTTCGCGGTCGGTCACGATCTTGCCGCGCAAGCCGTTTTCGCCCATCGCGTAAAGGAAAGTCTGCCCCGCAACGGTCGCGGTTTTATTCGTTTCGAAATCGATTCCATCCGCGGCTATCTCTCCGAACGCAACGAGCGCGTCGATCGTGATCTCGCTTTTCACAAACGAGAACGAATAATAATAACCCTTTGTCTGCTCGACCTTCTCCGACGATACTGCGTTATTCGGAAAAACGAATCGAACGTACGTCGTTTCCCCGTTGAGCTCCGTCGCCGCGTTTCCCTCGGCGTCCTTCGAGGAACCCCCCGCTACTTCATTATAGGAAGTTTCGCTTTGATACGAGGAGCCGTCTTGAGAGGAATCCGTATTCGTGTTCGGATAGGAATGCCAAGAGTAATTCCCGCTCCCATTCGACGTCTTCGCGCTTTCCCACGTGGGCGACGCCATTTTCGAGAGCGCGCCGACCCAAACCAACGCGATCGTTACGATCACGACGGCGGCGACGGAAAAACTTACGACGGCTTTTTTCAAAATGCTCCTGCTCCGCGCCTTTTCTCTCGCCGTTTCGTCCGAAGCGGCTTGCTCTCTCTTTAACCGCGCCAAAGAATCTTCCGCATTCGAATACGAAGCGAGCCTATCTTCGGCATATCGGTTCAATTTCTTTTCTTTCGACATAATTCCTCCGTCACAGCCCCATCTCTTTCAAGGTCTTTTTGAGCTTCGCGAGCAGTCGTTTGTGCCGTTGCCGAACGGCGGCGTACTCGGCGGGAAGCATCGGCGCGATCTCTTTTAAGGAGTAGCCCTCCCAATAATGCAATTCGACGATCTTCTTTTCGATCTCGTCCAGCCCTTTCATCGCTTCGTACAGGTCACCGAACAGTTCTTCTTTATGCGGCGCGTCCTGCTCGAACTCGATCTCGCCGTGCACGTAACGCGCTTCCTTTTGCACTTTCCGTTTTGCGATGCTGTCGCATTGCAGGTAGACCCACGTCGTCGGGTACTCGACGCGCGGCAGGTTTTCCGCTTTGAGGAGCCACATGAAAAAGTCCTGCGCAACGTCTTCTGCGAACGTCTTACCGTACGTCTTCGCAACGTGAAAAACGATCCTGCCGAAATAATATCCGTGCAGTTTTTCCAGCGCGCGCTCGCTCGTTTTTACGGACAAAAGCAGCCGATTGAATTCACTCTCGTTCAAAAAGTCGCTCCTTTTTCAGGGATCCCCCTCGGTTTCTTTTCTAATCATAACACCGTTGCCGAATTCCGTCAATCGCGGGGCTTGATCCGTCCGTCGCTTAATAGTTGCCGAAACGAAGAAAAAATGTGACAAGAGCATAAAAAAAGTCGGCAGGCGCCGACTTTTTCTTCAAGCCCTAAAACTCGAACACGAACGCCACGCAGACGAGAAGCGCCGTATGGAGCAAAATACCGAAGATGTTGACGAACGAGAAATACCAATGTTCGCCTTTCGTCTTATGGCGCAAGGTCAGCATCGCGGTATAGCCGCCGTACGCGCCGCCGAAAAAGGACATCAAAAGAAGCACCTTTTCGGGAATGCGCCACTTCCCCTTTTTCGCCTTGCTCTTATCCGCCGCATACACGAAAAAGGTCAGGATCGAAAACACGATCAAATACACCGCGTAGATCAATAAAACCGTCTTTCTCATCGATTCACCTCGTTTTCGCGGCGTTTCGCCGCGCCTTTATTCCGCTTCTTCGTCCGTCGCTTCCAAGAGAAAACTGACCGGACGGAACCCGTCGTTGCAAGAGATCATCGCCGATTTCGGATCCTTCATCCAACCGCCGTAAAAATCGCCGCCGCCTTCCGCAAGAACTTTCACGAAAGGAGAAACGGAATCCCAAGCGCTGTCGCAAAACCCCTCGGGGCGCGCCCACCCATTGCAGAGAAAGACCTGCCCGAGCGTCATTTCGCAAGCGTGCTCGATCGGGTTCTCGTAGCGCGCGATCAAATCGTCGTACCGCGCGATCTTTTTCACCGTGATCCTGACTTTTCTCATATTGCTCCCTTGAAAAACGGATCCATCGCCAAACCGTTTAATGATTCGACTGCTCAAGAATCTTTTCCAATGTATTATACCATAACAAAGACTTTTTTTCAATCGTCAGTCATTATCTTGATCGCGATTGTCTCTCGAACTCTCGTAAGCATCGTTATTCGGGTTGCATTGATTCGCGTGATTGTCCATGTTTGCCCAATACGCATCATTGTTCGGATTATGTTGATTTGCATAATGATCCAACTGTTGTTGCGTATGCGTATAACCGCTAACTCCTTTGCCCATCGTTTTCACCTCCTTTGTATTTTTTCCAGTATTCAATCGGTTTTGAACTCCGATTTTTCACAATATTTTGCAAGCTTTTTAATCGATCTTTATCCACTATTTGGTGATATTCATCATAAGTTAATCGATCCAATGTATCATCATTCTCTGCAAATTTTTTACTCCGAATCATCAAGGCTTTATCAGCGTTAATAAGCGCTTTCTTTTCTCCCGAGAAAAAGTCATAATCTTTCTTGCTGAAATAATAACAGGGATAATCCGATTTATCAAAGAGCGGTCTTGCACCCGCCGAGATCATTTCTTCTACAAGCGTTATATCCAATTCAGAATTTTTTTTCTTGGATATCAGCCGCATTAAACATACGTCTTTATCAACCTGCCGCCAAGTTCGGAACATAAAGAAAAACGAAGAGATATTATTCGATTGGATAATTTCATCTCCTAAATTCAACTCAGCTTTCAGTTTGTACATCTTATACAACTCCCACGTAATCGCCTTTTTTTTACGACCGATTTCTTTAAACAAAACGTTTGCAATTTCATTTTCTGTTCTCGGATAGCCTTTGTTAAAAAAACAAGAAGAAGCATAGGGGGCATAGTCATAAAACTGCTTCAAATAGCCATATTCCTCTTCTTCTTTTTCAACCAGCTTTCCCGACATTTTCTTATATAGCAGGTAAAAAAATCTGCTCTCGATACTACCGATTTTCTCATAATAGGTTTTTACCTTTTCGACATCATTAGACTTAATCGCTTCTACCGTGTCTTTAGGATCGATTCCGTATTTTTGATCCCAATTCTCTTCTGAAAATTCGTCCGGCTCTCCTCCGAGGAAAATGCTATCCAAAGAAACGGAATAAAGTCTCGATAACTCATAGAGGTTTTCCAATTTAATACCGGTGCCACCATTCTCCCATTGTGAAACGGCAGGCTTCTTAACGCCCAATAAATCAGCAAGTTCTTGTTGCGTTAAACCGTGTTCTTCTCTCATTTTTTTTAAGAAAACCGCGATTTCGGGATCAGCCATTGCGCACCTCCTTCGTAAAATACGTCCTTCTAATCTCGTCTAATGATAAGCGTTCCAAATCATTTAATAAGTTCTTCGTCTTTTCTTCATCTCTTGAAGATAAATATGTTTGATAATCCATTCCTTGAATGACCGATCTTATATATTCTTCATCAAGCTCTCCGTTTTTTCCTCCGACCCATTCCTTGTACTCGGTAGTCAAAACGGTTTCTCCGTTATACAGTTTTTTTTCAAGATTTTGAAGTTCCTTTATTTCCCTTTCTGCTTGTTCTTCTCTTTTTTGCGCTTTTTCCCATTCTTGCAACTCGTATCGAAAGAATATATCCTTCGCGCTTAAAAGCTTTTCTTCTTTCGTTTCTTCTTTTTTAGGAAGCCTATCATCCTTGTCATACATTTCCAACAAAAGATCTTCCGGGAATTCCCGATTTTGATTAAAGAGGTTCAAAAAATCAGGATAATCGATCCACGGCTTTTTAAGATTTAACACTTGAAATAGTTCAAACAATCTGTTTTCTCGCATATTTTCGATTTCGACAAAATGTTCACATCTTTGCTCATCATCCCAATATGCTGTAACAATCGGTCTTTTCCATTTGTCAAACAATTCTTCCATTCGATCCAATATCGGTTCTTTGCGAAATATTTTTTTTTCAAAACCAAGCAATCGATTGTTTAACATTGCCCCGTTTTCGATCATTATTCTAATTGCATTTTTTGTAATTCTTTCTTCATCATATTTGCCGAATTGTTGAGCATATATTTTTTTTGCGAACCCTCCATATCGATGTGTTACGTTATGCGTCTGAATTTGGGCAAGCAAAATATCTTTTTCCTGCGGTTCTGCAAGCGTTAGTTTTTTTTTGAAAGATTCGACGTCATCTTCATAATCCCAAACGTCTTTTTTGAATTCAAGTCTGTCTTTGTTCAAAAACAATTTCTGGACTTCCCAATATTTTTCATTTACCTTCTTATTGCGCATCGTTAATGCTTTACGTCTGATTTCAAATCGTAACGTACTCGGTTCGATTTCATCTTGAATATCAAAAAAATGAGTAAATAGAAAATCAAATTCTTTGACCTCAGACGGAGTCATGCCTTCGTCCATTAATAAGAGCACCAACTCTTTTGCTCGATTTTTAATCAAGAGCCTTTGTTCTTGATTCTTTTCATATATTTCGTTTTCATTTACATCCATACACCAATTACTGCGAACGGAAAAATACTTTTCTTCCAAAGGCGTTATGTCCGGTTTTTTCCCCGATACAAGCTCATCTATACTGATTTCGAAGACTTCCGAAAGCAACTTCAAAGTATCAATGGAAACATCCCCGCGCTCCCATTTACTAACCTGACTGGGGTCTATCATTAATTCTTCAATGCGGTTAACTAAATCGTTTTGCGAATAACGATGTTCTTTCCTCAATTGTTTGATATACCTTCCGATTCTTTTTTTATCCATCCGTTTCTTCTCCGTTTCTCAAATCTCTAAAATTCGCATTCTCGACGATCTTTCTTTTTCGCAAATAATATACACTATCTCTTTTTTTATGTTTTAAAGGTATCGGTTCACAATAAACCTCTTCTTTTTTTACCGCATCCAACGCACGTTGATCCGTTGAATTTTTTACTGAAAAATAAGGATCCCTTTTCATTCTATCTTTGCCGGATTCAAACTCCTCATAAGAAACTTCCCGAACCGATTGTATGGCATCCTTTTGATGATGTTTTACCCTTGGCAACCATCTAACGGTTTTCGCCGCCTCTTTTCGTGTTTCCGCCTTAATGTAAAAGTTTTTGATAATATATTTCCCACGTCCGACGTGTCCGCATTTTGCAACAACCTCACAGTACATCAACCGTTACCTCCTCGTTTTGTATTCTTATCATAACACAAGAAAAAAGAGAATACTATTGCCGGTCTTTTTACAATTCCGCTTAACAAGTATAATGGTGTTAAGCATTTGGAAATATTATAGCATACATTTTCCTTAAATACAAGAATTCAAAAAAGTCGTTCCCGCTTGAAATCTTCTTCCGATCGGCGTATAATAGGTATGAATTTCAAAAAGAGGTGGATTATGAAACGTACGATTCGGTTGATTGCTTTGGTAACGGCTTTTGTCCTCGTGCTCGCGGCATTTCTCTGCTCCTGCGATTTTCTTCGCAAAGTAAACGGCGCGGAAGTCAAATTTCAAAACAAAGTGGCGGAAGCGAAAGAGCTTTCCTTCGATATGCATTTAAGCGTTCAAAGCGGATCAGACGAGAGCGAGCTCGACGTCAGCTGTTTCAAAAAGAACAACGATTACGCCTACACGTTTTCAAATCCGAGCAACTCCGCTATGCAATATCGCAAACTTTTCGCGGATAACTGCCTGTACGAATTCGTAAAAACCGCGCGGGTCGGCTCCTACCACACGCAGGAAGGCGTTTCCTATACGTCCGATGATAATTTCCTGTACGTGATCACCAAAAACATTATGCTCGCGACCTACGCCACCCTTCTTTCCAAAGCGCAAAAGGACACGGTCGGCGACAAGGAAGCGCGCCGCTACGACATTTCCAACAACGGCAACGAATACAGCTTATGGTACGACGACGAAAACCTCGTCAAGATCCGCGCCGTAATCAACCAAACGGACGAAAGCGGCAACGCGTCGAACGAAACGTATACGGCGGTCTTCTCGAATTACGCGTTCCAAAACGTTTCATCGGATCCTTTCCTGCGCCCGGCGGAAGCGACGGACGCGATCTATACGCCCAGTCCCATTTCCTTCGAACAATGGATGTCTATTTTGGATAAATTCTCTTCCTGCGCTTCCCATTGGGTCGGCTGAGCCCTTCAGCGCTTCGCAAAAAAACAGTCTTATCTTTTCCCGACGAGGAAAACGCACCTTTATGCTTCGGGATCCGAACGGTTTTCGGGTCCCTTCTTTTTCTTCGGCGGAAGCAAAAGAAGCATCGAAGTCTTCGCCTTGTATTCGGCGTAATCGACGCGGCGCTCGCCGTTATGCTTTTCCATCATCGGGATCGAAACGGATAAAAACAGCGCGATGATCGACAAAAATCCCAAACCTTGATACCAAATCGACGGGCACCGCGCGACGAAATACAGATACAATCCAACCCAAAAGGACATCTCGCCGAGATAGTTCGGATGGCGCGAATATTTCCACACCGAAAGGTTGCACGTTCTGCCCTCTCCTTTGTGCTCGCGCAAAAAACGATGGATCGCCCTGTCAGCGAAAAAGGCGAGCAAAACGGCGGCGACCATCACGAGAATTCCGATCGAAGAAAGCGGCGCGAACCCCCTTTCACGGATCACGAGAAGAGCGCTGACAAGTCCCGCATAAACGACGATCGTCGGCACGAAAAGAAGTCCGACGAAGCTGATCGTTTGAAAGACGAACGGGGAATATTTCTTTCGATACATCGCATAGCGCCAATCTTCCCGCCCGATCCCCTTATAGGTTTTCAACCAATTCCCCGTCAGGCGGATCGACCAAAGAAGGATCAACGCGAAAACGACGAGCGCGTTCACGTTCCACAATCCGTATTTGATCATGGAAGCGAGCACCAAAACGGGCGGCGCGACGCTCCAATACGGATCGTAAATCGAAACGTCCGAAAAAACGACGGTCACGATAAAGAGAACCGCCGTTGCGACTGCCGTAAACGCCGCCACCGCGGCAAACATATTGTCGATAAAAAGAAAGGGAATCACGCCGATGCCGAACGCGCCGAGATAGGCGACGACGTCGATAAAGAGTCCTTTTCTAAATGCCTGCGAGCGATTTCCGTTCTCTGCGTTCATTGCATCCTCCCGTTCGAACCTTTTTTCCCGTTCGCTATTCCACGCCCCGCATGATCTTCGTGCCGAGCCAAATACAGACGATAATGCCGACGACCGTAACGAGCACGGCGGCAAGCACGCTCCAAATCCCGACGATCGCGCCGATCGCAGGCGCCGCCGCAACCAATGCAATAACTTTCGCAAACTGCGCCGTGTACCGTTTCGGGTCTTTGGGCTTAACGGCTTGCTGCCCTCGAATCGGAAGGATCTTATAGTCCTTGGTCAGCGCCATCAACCCCGCGTATAAAAGGAGCGCGCCCGCAAAGACGCCCAAAACGATCGAACAGACATACTCCATTTACTTTGTTTCCGTTCCGAGTTTGCCGTCCTTGCCCAGCGTCCTGTAAAAACGCTTTCCGTCCGCAAGCAGGCGAACGCTCGTGATCGTTTGCGCGTCGTCCGAAGTTTCCAAAAGCGATTTTCCAAGCGCCACGTTCGGCGCGTCGCTTCCCTTTAAGACCATAACGCCTCTCTCGAAACGCATCGCGGCGCGGTCGAGATCGAAATCGTTTTTATGCGGCAAGAACGCGACCTCGATCGTGTGCTTGCCTCTATCCGCGGTTGCGTCGGGCACTTTCGCCACGTCCGCGCCGGTCGGCGAAGTCAACAGCGTCAAACGAATTCTGCTGTCCAAAGCGTCGTAGCCGTGCTTGGAACGGTTCAAAAGCGCAAACGAATAGCCGTCCTCTCCCACAAGATCGCCGTAAGTGATCGCGGGAACTTCGAATCTCGCTTTTTCGTAAGAAGTTTCTCGTTTCACGGGGCGCTCGAGTTTCCCGAAAGGAACTTTATAGAATGCGCGCGGGTTCTTAACGTTCGTTTCCGCCGAGAGTTTTAAGTCCTTGCCATTCTCCCACCAATCAGCGTGAAGCACCGAACGGATCATCGGATCGTTCGCGTAAAAGATAAAGTCCTGCGTCAAAAAGCTCGTCGGGTAATCGACCGCGGGCGTATGCCACAGATAGGTTCCGAAATAGGGCTTCTTTTCCGTCCAAATACCAAACGAGTATTTCGCGCGCACGACGACGCGGATCGGGCCTTGCTCGACCACTTCGAAGTCGAAGCATTTCATATCCCAGTCCTTGCCCGTAAAGCCGAAGTTCCAAGAATCGTAATCGCGGCTTCTCGTGTCTTCCAACACCTTGAAATTGCCGATCTGCTCGCCGCTGAATTCCTTTCCGTCGAAAACGAGGGATTTGATCGCGCCCTTTTCGGGGTCGAAAACCACCTTGATCACGCCGTTATCGATTTCCGTTCCGCAAACGGAGATCGCGCTCGCGGGCGCGCCTTCCGCCAACGAAAGCTTCGTAAACGAATAGGGTTTGAGCCCATCGAGATATACCGCGGTTTTGTTATCGAATGTCCTTTGATAGGCGTATTTCTTGCCGTTTTCGTCCGCCAAATAGCCCGCGTCGTTTGCGGGCGCTTCGTCGATCACGACGGGTTCGGATGCCGTCACCGAAAGCGGATTGAAGACGTAGGTTTCGCTTCCCGTGCCGAGCGCTTTTTCCGCTACATCGCGGTTCGAATCGGCAATGACCCTAAACGCTTGATCGTACTCTTCGTACATATCGAGATACACTTTGAGCATCGAAGTTCCTGCGAGGATGTCGTGGAATTGACCGAACAGCTCTTTTTCCCAAGCCTTCGTCAGGTCGCGATAATTCCCCGTCGCCGCCTGTAAGCTCTCCGCGTTCAAGAGTTCGCGTTCGCAAGCGCGGTTCAGTTCTTTGGTCTTCGCCTGCACGGTAAAGGTCTTTTGATGCGTTTCCAAGAAGAGTTCGCCTTTGACGGTCGGCAACGTGGAAAGATCCTCGGTGCTCGTCAAAATTTTATACCATTCGGTCATACCGCAGAACTTGATGTTCGGGAAAACCGTTTGCTTTTTGAGCTCGTCGAGCCTGTCCATCATAACGGGTTGCGGACCGCCGCCGTGGTTGCCGTAGCCCCAAAGAAGGGGGATATGATAGAACCCGTCCGTCATGTGATGGACGCGGACGGTCTTCGCGAGTTCATCGTACTCGATATGGTTGGAGTGACCGGGATATTCGTGCAAGGTCAAGATCTTGCTGCCGTCGTCCCCTTCCCACCAAAAATGGATATACGGGAAAAGATTGTATTCGTTATAGCGGAGTTTTTGGGTCACGAAATAGTTGAGCCCCGCGTTTTTCAAGATCTTCGGAAGCCCCGCGTTGAACCCGAACGCGTCGATATTGACGGCGCAGGTCGCTTGCTTATTGAAGATTTCCCGCGCGGTTTTCTGCCCGAATTCGATCTGCCGAAACCAGCTTTCCTCGCCGACGCATTGCCCGTCCGTTTCGCACCACATTCCGCCCTGCGGCTCAAACTGTCCTCTGTTTGCCGCGGCGCGGATCTTCTCCCAAAATTCGGGATACTTTTCCTTCATATCCCGCCACAAGACCGCGGACGTTTCGCAATAGACGTACGTGGGTTCGCGCTCCATCAAACCGAGCTGAGTTTCAAACGTTCCCTTCATGCACTCGATCGTTTCGGGATATCTCCACTTCCAAGCAAGGTCAATATGGGAATGCCCCATAAAGTAAATCGTAAACTTTTTGGAATAATCCGCAACGGGTTTCAGCATCGCAAGCGCGGCGGAGATCTTCGTAAGGATCGTGTCGTCGCGAAGGGCTGAAATCACGAAATTCGCGGTTTTGACGAGGCACGCCGAAAGCGCTTTCCTTTCCTCGTCCGTGATCTTGGCTTTGTTGATCGGAACGTCGCCCTGCACGTACAGGTTTTCGCGGCGATTGGACGTGGACAAAAGATGGCACCCCGCGCGAAGCGATCTCGCAAGGTTCGCGATCGCCTCGTTCGCCTCTTTCAAACCTTTCAAACAGTAGCGGGAAACGACGTCCTTGATCGGGTTTTTGTTCGGGCTGTCGATCCGTAAAAAGACGTAATGCGGTTTGCCGTCAGGCGCGCAGCCGAGGTCGAACTGCCCGCCCATATAGGAATACAGAGCGACCGCGTGATCGTCCGCATAGATATCGAGATCCAGTTCGGTGTAGTAAGTAAAACCGTAATTGCCGAATTGCTTCGGGTCGAAAAACTTCGCGATGTACGGAAGCGCAAGTTCCGCCGCCATCCAACCCGTTTTGATGTTGTTCTCGCCCTTTGCGGTCGGATCGAAAACGGGGCACTTTTTGATCTTTTCAACCGTGGGGAGCGCTTCTTCCTCGCTTCCTTCCCAGCCGTAAAAGCGAGTCAGAACGGGGAATGCGGCGTCTTCCAAACACCTGCCGAAATCCAAAACGTCTTCGAGGGTCTTGCACTCGTTTTCGCGGTAATAATCGAGCGGTTTAAAATGCGCGTTTTCCGGTTTCATCTGTAATCCTCCGATAAAAAAGGCGGCGTTTCGCCGTTTGACTATGTCAAACTTTTTATCGCTAATTAGTATACCTTGCGCGGCAAATCGTGTCAATTAAAACGCGTTGCGCGATATAAAAAACACGCGACCCATAAACGAGGTCGCGTGCGATTGGATAAAGCTGAAGCCTTTTACTCCGCCTTTGCCGTTTTCGTTTCCCCTGCGCGGATCGTAAACGCCGCGGAGAATTCTTTGCCGTTCGCGTAGACGGCGATCGTGTAGGCGCGGTCTACGCCGCTGCTATTCTCGGCGATCACTTCGAAACCGTCGCCGACCTTTTTTGCGGAGAACGCGTTCGTGATCCCCTCCCCTTCGTTCAGGACGAGAGAGGCGGACAAATCGGCGTAAAGCTCGACGCGGAGCGCTTCGGGCACGCGGTCATAGAGGCTTTGGCAGTCGGGTTGATAGGCAACGCCGCCGCCGACTTTTACGAACATCGGAAGTCCTTCCTTCTTAAATTTCGGCGCGTCGCAAACGATCGTTTGATCACCGTCGAAGCGCTGTTTCGTCCAAAGATTTACCCACGTTCCCTCGGGCAAATAGACCTCGCGTTTCAAGGCGCCCGCTTCGGTCACGGGCGCTACCAAGAGGTGCTCTCCGAGATAAAATTCGTCGTCGATCTCGTAAAGCTTCTCCTGCTCCATATGATCGTAAAACAAGGGGCGAATGATCGGCTCGCCCGTCTTTGAGCCGTGGATCGCGTAGGAATAAACGGTCGGGATAAACCGATAGCGGAAAGATAAACAATCACGATAAAGTTCTCTCGTTTCCTCGGGGCAATTCCAAGGCCATTTCGCCGAAGAATTCTCGCCGTTATGCATTCTCGGCATCGGACAGAAGATCATGCTTTGGCAAACGCGGCGCGCGATGTTGTCGACGTCGAATTGCATTTCGTCGGGCGTAAGATCGGTTACGCTCCCGCGCATAAAGCCGCCGAGATCGTAACCGCAGAGCGTAAAGCCCGCCATACCCGCGTTTATGATATACCAAATATCTTCCTTAAAGCGGTGAATTCCGAACTGGGTATCGCCCGCCCACGGAAGCGCGTATCTTTGGCTTCCGATCCCGCCGCCTCTGGACAGCGACATATGGTTTTTGACGCCGTTTTCCGCCATAATGTCGGAGATCGCCCGATTCCAAAGAGGGCCGAACAGGTTCCTCGACGGAATGCCCGGCAGGATCTCTCCGCTGACGCGGTCGGAGTGATCCGTCCACCATTGCGTAACGCCGTCCTTGATCCTCGGCACCAAAAAGGTTTTGTAGTATTCGATGCCGCGCTCGGTCGCAACGTCGGGCACGGTTTCGGTTTTTACTTGGCGCAAAAGTCCTTGCGCGATCGCGGGAACGGCGGTCGCGGGTTTGAACGCGCAGGAATTGATATGCAAGACGGTTTTGATATTCTCTTTTTCGAGTTTTTTAATCATGCCGACGCCGTCACCGAAATCGGGATGCCAATTATAATCGTCCGAGGGATACCCCCATCCGCTCGCGTAGTCGCGGATGAAGTTGACGCCGCCGCGCCACGGGCCGTCGATCACGATCGCTTCGCAGGGATACCCTTCGCGGCGCATCCTGCCCATATCGTCGATCGCGCCTTGCGCCCTTTCGAAGCTCAAACTGCTACACCAATACCCCATCAGCCACTTCTTCGGAAATTGGTTCGTGCCGACGATCTTCGCAAAACTTTTTGTGATCTCGGACGTGTTTCCGCAAAAAACGAACAGGTCGTAATCGCCGCCGGGCGCTGTGAAAAACCATTCGTTCGGATTCGTCTTCGCCATATCGAAATAGACGTGCGGCCACGGATTATTGAAGAACAGACCGTACCCCGCCGAGCTGATAAAATACGGCATCGGGAAGCCGCCGTAATCGCCGACCTTCGCACCGCCCTTTTCCGCGAAGATATCCGCAGATTCGCCCGTTCTGTCAACCTTGTAAATACGCGCGCCGAAACCCGAATAACGTTCGCCGCCGAGGCGCTCGAATTCGGTGTAACTCCTGATGCCCGAATAGTCCGCGGGCGCTTCGGAGAACCTTGCGCCGCCGTTTTTGGTCTTTATCAACGTCTTCCCTTCGGCGGTTTTGAAGGAAAATTCGTTCGTGTTCATATCGAAGACGAGGGTCAGCCGCGCATTCGAAAAGGTGATGACGCCGTCTTTAAGTTCGTAGGAATAAGGAAACGCTTTGAAATCCGTTCGGATCAATCCCAAACGCTCGGTCACCGTCTTTCCGAGGCATTCGCCCGGCTTCGTGATGCGCAGTCGCAGGGTGTTTTCGAAACAGTTTTCGAGGACGATCTCGCGCCCCGACGTCGTTATGACGATCACGCCTTTTTCGTGCTTATACTCACCTTTCAATTGCAGGTCAGGCGATTTGAATTCGTCCGTTTCGAGAAAAGCCTCTTCGTACTCCGAGTCGTATAACGCGTCCGGATGGATTTTCAGCGTTTTTTTCATTTCGTTCTCCTTTGTCTTGTTGCGTTTCCGATTTATGCGTTTTTGGGCAGATCCTTTTCCATGCGCACGCAATCGAATGTGTCGCCGTGAATGACCTTTGTATCCGTAACCGCATAGCCGAGATTTTGATAAAACCCGACCGCCACGTCGCGGCTTTCCACGACCGCCCGGGCAAATCCGAGTTCCGAAAGCCAGTTTTCCGCTTCCTTCATAACGCGCGATCCGAGACCTTGCCCGCGGTATTCGGGGAGCACGACGACTCTGCCGATCATCGCCGCCTTATCGTCGATCGGATACAAGCGGCAAGTCGCGACGGGGAAATCACCGTCCGTCAAAACGATATATTTCGTTTGCGGCGTGTCATGTTCGTCAAATTCGCGGCGAAGCGAGATGCCGTGTTGCCGCGCCATTCCCTGAATACGGACGTAATACGCGCCCGCTTGTTGCCATGTTTCCGTTGCTCTGATCGCTCGAATATCCATAATCCCTCTCAATTCGCCCCTATTATATCACAGACCCTCGAAAAAGCAAACCATTCGCGTGAACTGCGAGAAATGTAAGAAAGTCAGAAAGGAACGGAAACGAAAAGAAGCCGTCAAACGGCTTGACGGCTTCCTTTTCAATTTGTTTACTTTTTACTTTTTGAGCGAATCCTTTTCCAAGGCTTTTTGTTCCGCGAAGTTCAAAATGTCGTTATTCATTTCCGGTTCTTCTTCGTCGAGATCGACATTCATGCGTTCGACACCGTCTTCGAGTTTCTCTTCCTCTTTGACTTCCGCCTTGTTTTCGATGATCTTCTCGTCCTCTTTTTCGTCTTCGACGATCGGATCGTCTTCTTCGTCGAGGTTGATCTCTACGCGGCCGTTGTTATTGCGGATCCTTTCTTCCAAAGAAGGCTTCGGGTTTTGGACTTCGTTTTGGGCTTGCGGCTCGTTTTGTTGCACCTGCGGCGCTTCCTGCTGCATTTGGGGCGCATTGTTTTGCCGTGCGTTCGCGTTCGGTTGCTCTTTCCGCATCACCGCCTCGATCTTTTGAAGTCTTACGTTCTCCGCCGCTTCCCGCTCCGCCTTGGTCTTGGGCTGGGACTTCGTGATGATCTTTTGATCTTCCAGATACTTCTTGCCGATAAAATGATCTTTCTCACGCTTCGCGTTATCGACGTAGCGTTGATAGAGTTCGTTCTTCTCCTCTTTGCTGAAGTTGCGGTAATCGTTCGGATACTTCTTGCTGAGGTAGTCGTTCTTGCTCAAAAGTTCGTCCGCCTCAAACATCTTGGGAACCTTGTCGTTGAATTTCCCGTTATCCAGCTGTTCGTTGCGCTTGTTGAGATATTCTTCGGTGATGCGTCCGGCGCGGAAGTCCTCCATAAGTTGCGTTTTGCGTTGGTTGACCGCTTCGTTCAAGCGCGCTTGCGCCTCGCGAACCTGTTGATCCGCTTGCTGTCTCGCAACGTCGTTGTTCGCGCGATCACGAGCGGTTTGCGCTCTCGTCAGCGCGGCTTGCAGATCTTTGAGATTGCGATTCGCGTTCTTATCCGCCAAGCGAACATCGTCGCCGAAGGTCTTCATCTTTTCGGACTTCTTGAATTCTTCCAAGCTCTTTTTGGGCGCGACGTTCTTCATATCGTCCAATCCGATCTCCGAAACGTCGACGTCATAAACGCCCGCTGCCACTTTCTCGTTCAGTTTTTCCTTAACGAACGCGGGGCCCTTCTCGGCAAGTCCGCTCAAGGTCTTATACGCCTCGCTCTTTTTATTGATATCGGGGCGAGAGCCCAAGAATTTGATCGCCGCGAGTTGCATCGCTCTTACCGCGTGTTCGCGCTCGACGTCGGAACTGACCTTCGAATCTTTGCGATCCTTTTCCTCGTGCATTTTAACGAGGAAATCCAAGCCCTGACCGAGGACGCGATCGGCGTACTCCTTCGGGTCCTCGTTTGCGTTAACGAGGTATTCGACCTCGTCGAATTCTCGCGCGGGGATCAAGGTCATCGTCTTATAATCGATGGTAACGGCGCCGGACAAAGAAGCGTCCTCTTGCGGCTCTTTGACCATCAAATAGCGGTCGAGATGGCCCGCCGCGGTACGGGTCACGTCCTCGCGCTGCGCCGTTGCGTTCAAAGCGTAATCGTCGCTCATCGTGTGCGCATATTCGGTCGCGATATTGTTCTCCCTAAGCGCGGGATCCTTTTCCATCTTGGCAACGGTCTCGATCGTTCTGCCGAGCGCCAATCCCGAGATCGGATCGATGACGTAAGAGGGCTTACAGATCTCCATCATCGCTTCGACGCCGGACTTGCCTTTGATCGAATGATTGATATCTAATTTTTCGATCACCTTTTCGGCTTCGGTATGGACGTACTTCCTCGGATCATCCAAGAACTCGTCCACGCCGAGGTTCTTTTCCTTCAACGTGCGATACATGACGTACAAACCGTTCAAGGCGGAAATGCCGCCGAGATCCTTGCGGAACTCCGGGGGGAAGAGGTCTTCGCGCTCGACGTCCAAATTGCCGGGATAGAATCCGCCTTCTTCAACGCCGAAGAGATCGCCCGCCTGTTTGGCGAGCTCCTTGACCCTGTCGTACTCCACCTTCATCTTATCGGCGGATTCGATCGCTTTGAGTTTCTCAACGGGATCGTTGCTCGAAATGTTCTTTTTGAATTCCTTTGCCGCGGCGTTATAGCGATGCAAGGCGTAAACCTTCGTTCCCTCTTCGGGCTCGAATATGGATTGATCGTAACCGTATTCGTCGAATTTGGCAAAGATATCTTTGATCGTCTGTTTGGTCTCGGGACGGATCTCGAATTTCTTCTCTTTCAAATGCGCGAGTTGTTCGGCGCCTTCGGGTTTAACGACGTCAACGGTACCCTGCCCTTCGATATTCACTTTCTCCACGGCAGCCAGTCTACGCGTGCCGAAACTGTCCGATTTGATCTCGATGCCTTCTTCTCCGAGTTTTCGATCGGCAACGACTTCACGCGAGCGGTTCATTCCGTAAACGCGCTCTTCCCTGCCGATACGCACATCGCCGAGGGCGCTTTCGTACTCCCGGGTCAAACCGGAAAGCATATCTTGCGCGCGGTCGAGTTTGCCCTTGATCTCCGCTCTGGTCTGCTCGTTCAAGGGCTGCCCGTTATAGAACTGCATATTGTCGAGAACGCCTTTCAAGGAATCGACTTCGGCGCCGTACTTCTTGACCTTGACTTCGTCAAGCGGCTTTTCCATGAGCGCTCTTTTCGCGTCCGCTTTCAAAGCGACGGACTGCAATTCGTTCTCCGGAACGGAGTGGAGAAGCGGAGTCCACGCTTGCGGATTCTTCTCCGAGATATGCTCGAATTTGACGTGATTATAGGGTTTCAGCGCGGGATCCGCCTTTTCTTCGTCCGTCAGGACGCCCGCCGTCATCTGCTCGACTTCGGCAAGGGTCAAAGTATCTTTTCCGGCGCGGATCGTATCCCCGAGGGCTTTAACTTCCGCCGATTTTCCTTTCGCGCCGAGTTTGGCGACGTAAGAATCGATGACCTCTTTATTGATCGCGCTCTTCGTCTCGTCGTTCAAAGCCTCGAAAACGTTCTCTTTGCCCGCCGTCGGAAGGGTCTTCCAGCTTTCTTCGAAGAGGACGCCCAAACGCACTCTTTCATAGCCTCTCGCTTCGTACTCTTCGCGGTTTTTCAACCAGTTCTCGTCGTTGATTGGCTGCGCAAAACGATCTTCGATCGCGTTGACCTTGTCGATCAGCATCTGATGATCCACTTCGGTTCCGGGCTCGAACCATTTGCCCGAATAATCGTTTTGCACTTCCTCTCTTTCCGCTTGCGCTTCGGGAACCGGTTCTGCGGCGGGCGCTTCGGGTTTGTTAGACGCAAATCCGAGCGCTTCGGCGTTCTTCTTGATCGCGAATTCTTCGATTTCTTTGTTTCTCTTCGCGTTTTGTTCGGCGACGTAAACTTCGTACAAAGCGTCCTTATCGGCGTCGTCGTAACCGGTCAGATCTTGCCTCTTATCGTTCTTTAAGAAATCAATGTATTGATTCTTGTTCATGACGTCGGGCTTCGGGAAAAGCGCGGGAAGGTCGTTGAATTTGTAATTCGGATCGTTGACCTGCTTTACGCGCACGTCCCTGTAAGAGGCGGGGATGCGACCCGCTTGCACGTCACGATCGAGCTTTTCGATATATTCGGCTTTCCTTTCTGCGATCTCTGCGATCTTATCCTCTTTCATCTTACCGAGAATTTGGATCTGATCGTCCTTGTTGATCGTGCCCACGGCGCCGCTGTTTACGATCTCGTTCAGGCGCGCGTCGATCCTCGAATCGATGGAGGCGAGTTCTTTTTGCGCGTTCACGATCGAGCGGTTAAAGTCGTCGTCGGGCTTTAAGTCCACGCCGGCGGGACGCTTTTGCGAGCCGTAATCGTTGATCGCACGCTCCAAGGTTTCCAAAGTCGAAACGTACTTCCGCTCGTTCGACTTTTCTTGCATATTAGGCGAAATTTTCTTATACGCGCCGTTTGCGTCGAGATACGCCTGATGCTCGGCGATCTCCCGCGTGCGTTGCTCCTTGATCTCCGCAAGCATTTGCATTTCGGGATCGTTCTCGTCGATTCGTTGCCCCGCTTTTTCCGCAGCGGCGCGCTTGTCTTCGATCATCTTATTGACGTCGGCAAGACCGATCTTCGCATTTTCCAAGAGTTTTTCTTCTTGCGCGACCTTGTTCTTTTCAACGGCGAGCAGATCGTTTACGTACTGTTGCCCGTTGGTCAAAAGGCCTTTGAGTTGCTCGTACGCGGGATCGTCCTTTTCCATATGCTTCGCCATCAGGATCTTGCTTGCCGCCTTTTGCGCGATCTCCAAGAATCCGTTGTCGTCGATCGCCGTGAGCTTATCGCCGTGCACCGTTCTCTCCGTCGCCTCCCGAATGAGATACTCTTTGATGTTTTTATCCAAAAGCTCCTTCATCTCGCCGACGGATTTGCCGTTGTTTTGCAAATAATCAAGCTCGTTGAATTCTCCGGGCTGATCGTAAGAAAGGGTCTTGGAATTATAGAGGGGGATCCCGAGGATCGTCGCGGGATTGGTCGGTTCGCTCACGAAGAGGAGCCTGTCGACGTGTCCTTGTTTACGCCCGGCGGCGCGGCGGTTGATGTCCGCGTCCGCGGCTTGCACGGTGAGCTTCTCGATATAGTCTCCCAAACCGTGGTTATGCGCGCGGATTTCGGGATCTTTGTCGAGGAAGTAATAAGCTTCCATCGCGCGAGCGCTGCCGTAACCCGCTCTCGGAATAAAGTCTTGCCTTTTCGCAATCTCAAAAAGCGCCTCGCCGCCCGTCTTGTCTTTCAAAACGTTATTCAGGCTCTTGTTACCCTTATCCAAATAGTATTCGCCCATATACTTGGCGGGATGCTCTAAGAATTCGTCGGGATCGATGCCGTTCGCTTCGGCAAAGTTCATAACGATAAAGAGCGAGTTGAAATGCGTAATCGTCGCATCGTCGTAGCGATACTCGGGCGGGAAGTTTCCGTTTCGCACGACGTCGATATTGCCCGCCTTGGCGAAATTGTCGAGATGACGATCGGTCGGGAAATTTTCCTTAACGTAACCGAGCATCTCGTCGAGACGCGCCTTTTCTTCCATCATCTCTTTGGAAGCGTTCGCCATTTTGATCGGGTCGCCGCTTCGGGTCGCCGCTCTGTAGGCATCGATCTTCCTTGCGATCTTGGAGAGACCGTACTCCTTAATGTCCGCCTCACCGATAATGCCTTGACCGCCGTAACCGTACTCCTTCATCTTGGAGAAGACGTGCTTGATCGCCTTCTTGGTCTCGGGCGAGTACTTGAATTCCTGCTCTTCCCATTTCTTTTGTTCGGCTTCTTTGCCCTTCGCCACGACGTTATCCAGCGTCCCCGTATCGGGATTGGCCACCTGTTCGACGGCGTCTTTATCCAATCCTTCCTCCGCCATCTTGGTCGCGCCGTTCTTTTGTCCGTCATGCAATACCGCGTGCTCGTAGTCCGTATTCAAAGAGAAATACGCGGACTCGGGATCTTCGCCCTTGGGATCTCTCAAGAAATCGTTCGCGGCGTCGAGATCCGCTTTCATCGCTTCTTTTTGTTCGAAGGTGAGGGGCTGACCGTTCAGCGTCGTCATTTGGTCGATCTGCGCTTTTGCCTGCTCGGTCTGCGCGGTAAAGACCTTGACGCCCATTTCTTCGTGCGTCCTGTTCCACGGAGCGACGTAATTCTCAACCGTTTGATTGAGCTCGTTGAGTTGCTCCTGCGTCAGCATATTCGCGAGCTCCTTGCCGCAGTACTCGTGGTTTTCGATGAAGAAGGTGGCGTTCATGACGTTGGCGGGAGAAAATCTCGGATCGTTCAGCTGCTCCGGCGTCAAGTACGCGGAGCAGATCTGCTTCGCCTCTTCGAGCGAAACTTTGGAGGGATCCAAGCGACCGACCGTGTCGTTGATTTGTTTGAGTTCCTCCGCCAGTTGCGTCTTTCTGGGCCCGTTGCCGATGCTCATCTCCTCGCTCGACTTTTCGTAATACCGGCTGGACTCCTTGATCATATCGGCCATTCTTCTGAAAATGATCCGATTCATTCCCTTTTGCCCTTTTATCGGCGCGTAACGGGCGAGTTTTTCTTTTTGCGCGGGCGTCAGCATCGAATTGATCTTGCCGACGAAAGCGCTCCTGCGCAATCTGTCTTCCTGCAAGACTTCCTTTCTGTGCGTCATTTGCAATTCGGTTTCGCCTTCCTTCTTCTCAACGTCGTTCGGAACGCTCTCGATAAAGCGGCTCATCTGCTCGGGGAATGTATGCTTATTCAGCCTCTCCCCGTCGCGAACGAGCTTGATGCGGACTTCGTGCGGAAGCTGTTTTTCGTGTTCTTTTTTCGCCAGTTTGGCTGCTTCTTCCTCGGCGATGCGCTCTTTCTCCGCTTCGTGCGCCTCGATATTGGCGGTGGGATGCAGTTTTTCCATCTCGTCCATCGTAAAGAACTGACCTTGTTGAACGAGTTTGTTCTCCGCCATATAGTTCTTGGCGAGGAAGATGCGCTTTTCTTCTTTTGCGCGCGAGATATATTGATCGTACAGTCTGTCCTGATCGGCTGCGGAAAGTTCGCCGAGCGCTTCTTCGCCGTACGTATCCTTGATATAATCCGCTTTTTCCCTCAAAGCGTCCGTCTCGAAGAAAGGAGGCAATTCGGCGTTGACATCGCCTTTCTCGAGCTGTTTCATGCGCGCTTGATAGAAGCTCTGCGGCACGTCGCCGTCGCGGAAACATTGCGTTAAGAAAGCCTTCTTCTCCTCGATCGTCTTTTTCCCTCTTTCCTCTTGGGCATAGGGCTCGTTGTTGCCCTCTTGATTTTTTACTTCGTTGTACTGATCGATGAAATCTTTCACCGTGTTCGCGTAGGGGTTGTTGCAATCGAACGAATTCATCAAACGCTCCGCCTTCTCTTCCAAAACCGGTCGATTGGGATTCGTGGGGTGCAGATACGCTTCGTCGATCCATTTACCCACTTCACGCTTGCCGTTCTTGATGAAAGCGGTCAAATCGCGAATGGCTTCCTCTTCGTATTCGCGTTCCTCTTGGTTTTGATATTTAGACGCAACGGGACCGTTGACGATCAAGAACTTCGCCGCCGCTTTTTGCGCGAGGCGGACCATATCGGTGTTGCTGAGCCCCTCTTCGCCTTCGGGTCTCATGTCGCCGAGCGCCATATAGTCGACGACGTTTTGTTTGAGTCTCGCATAGAACTCGCTGGGGTCTTCCTTGGTGTTCGCGAGATATTCCACCTCGTCGAATCCTTTGGTTTGAACTTTTTTACCCGCTTCGGGATCGAAGTAAGAGCCGGAAAGCAACCTGTCGTCCACCTGCGGATCTTCGACGAGAAGGAAGCGGTCGAGCGTTTCCTTGTTCGCGGCGTCCAACGCGTTTTTGTCGGTAATTATATGTTGATAAGGAAAGTGGATAGTATCGGTGAACGCAAACGAAGTCGCGTAGTTATTCGCCTTCATTTGAGGATCGGTCTCAAGCGTAGCAAGACCCTCCGCAATACGGGGCATTCCGAAAGCGCTCAACTGCTTATTCAAATTCGGATCTTTACGGGTCAGATTATAAATCGCGTCCGCGCCCGCTTCTCCTTTGATCGCCTCCATGGGCTGATTATTCGTGAGCGCTTCCGAATAGGGTTCACGGATGTGCTCCATCGGGCGCTCTAAAAATTCGTCCACGGTTACGTCTGCTTCTTTGATAAACCCGTAAATGGCGTACAGCGCGTTGAGTTTGCTGACGCCCTTGACGTCTTTCCTGAGATCTTGCGGCATGGCGTCGTTTCGCAAAACGTCCACGTTGCCGGGATACATATCGCCCTCGTTCGACGGGAAGAATTGATTGACGGTGTCAACGAGATCGTGGATCTGCTTGTTATGCTTGTCGAGCTCTTTCGCAAGTTCGACGCTCTTTTTAACGTCTTGCTTTTCGAGCGCGTCCTGATAGAGCTTCATCGTGTCGCCGTAGGCGGATAAAGCGTACTGTTTCTCGCCCTCTTCCTGCTGGACGCCTTGGGGCGCGTAGCCGTACGCTTCTAACTTTTCGAAGACCTCCTTCATCTTGTTCTTGGTGTCTTCGGAGAATTGCATCTCCATCGATTTCAATTTGTTGTAATCCTCTGCCTTGCCCTCTCTGAGCGTTTCGTCCGGATTCAACGGATGGGGGTCGATCCCTTGCTCTCCGAGCAGCGCGTCGCCCGTCTTTCGAGCGTCGCGGGAGAGCGCTTCTTCGATTTCCTTTCGATTATCGTTGAGCGCATTGATATGGGTGGTTTCCGTCGTGATCGTGTCCTTGTCGATCTTATTGATCATCCGAACGGCTTGCTCTTTTTCTTCGGGAGAAAGCGTCTTGTCGGCGTTGATCTTTTCGATCATCGCGTTCGTCTTCTCGGCAAGAGGATGCTTGCCGACTTCTTCCCAATCCTTTTCGGTGATATCTGTATACTTCTCCGCGTCGGCTTGGATCTTTTCGATCTGCTTTTCGTCGAGTGATTCGGCGACGATCCGGAAGAAATCGTCCTTTACCTCGTCGATCCGAAATGCGTTTATCTCGTACTCGTTGTACTTGCGATCCTTGAGTTGATCTTGCATAAAAGGAGCCGCCAGCTCTCTCGCTTTGTCGCCGGTCTCCGCTCTGCCGATCGCGCCGAGAAACTTGTACTTGAAATTATCGGCGCCGATATTATCCAGCATCATCATCGGGCGAGCCGGATGCGGGTAGTTTTCCAGTTGCGCCAATTCTTCCTTGCTCAAAAACGGGCGAAGGATATCCACGCTCTTATCGTAACTCTTGGCGGCGTTTAATTGCTCTTTGACTTTATCAAAGATAACTGCCGGCGGATATTTTCCGTTATCCTCCAGCTCGGCGCGAATGTTGCCTTTCGCGCGACTCTCGCTCGTCTGACGCGTCGCCTGATCCAATTTGGAATAGAGTTCCTGCTTCTTTTCTTTGCTCAAAAGCGCAAAGGTGTCGACAAGGAGCGCGTTGTACTCTTTGGCAGCCGCCTCCTTCTTCACTTTTTCCTGCGCGATTTGGTATTCCGTCTTTCCTTCTTTTTGGATCGGCGCTTTTACCTCTGCGCGATATCGATCGAAGATTTCGACAAAATTCTGTTTCGTCAGTTTCTCACCCGGTTTTAAAAGTTTTCCCATTCTGTTCTCCTTTTCGCCCTTTTTCGGCGAGGATATTGATTTCTTTTTGCCTCGAACTTACGCTTGTATATTTATTATATAAATAGAAGTATGACAAATCTATAACAAAATCGCCCCGAAGATCGTGTGATTATTAGATTTTTTCTTACAAGAAACGAAAAAGATCCGTCAAACGATCGGCAACGCAATTTAAGGACTTTTGCTTGCAAAATCCGAAAAAAAACGGAAGTCGTCATTTTTCTGACAACTTCTCGTTTTTATCTTCGTTCTTCTATTCTCTCTTCGCTAAAAAACTTTCATCCGAGATTATTTTCAAAGAAAAATTTCTTTGACGAACGAAAACTTTTACATGTCGAGCGGGCCTTTGCCCTTTTCGAGGTTCTTTTCCTGTCCGCCGAAGTTAAGGATGTCGTCGTTCATTTCCACGCGCTCGTCGTCGAGCTCGACGCTGATTCTTTCGCTGCCATCGTCGCCGATGACTTTTTCTTCTGCTTTTTCTTCGACTTTTTCTTCGACCTTCTCTTCCTGTTTGACCTCGGGCTCTTCTTCGTCGAGGTTGACTTCGACGTTTTCCACCTTCTTTTCCTCGACCTTTTCCTCTTGCTTGACCTCGGGCTGTTCGACCTTCTTTTCTTTTTCGGCGGCTTCTTTCTCCCTCTCGGCTTTGCTCTTGATCGGCGCTTCTCCGATCCTCGCCAGTCTTGCGTCTTCCGCCGCTATACGCTCCGCCACGGTTGTTTGCTCGACCTTTTGTCTCATTCCCTCGGACTCCAGATACTTCTTGGCGATAAATTGATTTTTGGAGATCTTGGCATTATCCACATAGCGCTGATACAACTCGTTCTTCTCATCCTTGCTCAAGACATTGAAGTCCTCGGGGTCGTTGAATCGTTTGGCATACTCTTTCAGATAGTCGTTTTTAGACTTCAATTCGTCCGCCTCGAACATTTTGGGCACGTTGTCGAACTTGCCGTTGTCAAGCTGCTCGTTGCGGCGGTTCAAATATTCCTCTGTGATCTTTCCCGCGCGGAAATCCTTTATGAGTTGTTCTTTGCGGCTCTCGATCGCCTTTTCCAATTGTTCTTTCAGCTCAGTCCTCTCTCGTGAAGCCTTCTCTATTGCAAAGTCGCTCGTGGCACGATCAAGTTCATTTTCTGCTCTGTTGAGTGCTGTTTGCAAGGCTTTCAGATCTCTGTTGGCGTTCTTGTCCGCCAGGCGAACGTCTTCGCCGAAGTTTTTCATTTGGCTCGATTTGGCAAACTTGTCGAAGGTCTTAGTCGGTTCGATAGATTCCATATTATCAAAATCGACCGCATCCATATTAAGCCCTTTTAGTTCATCCTCGAACTTCTTGTCGCCCTTCATTGTCTGCAACCGTTCTTCTATCGCGGTAGGCCCTTTTTCGACGACGTCTTTCAATGCTTTGTACGCGTCGCTTCGCTTATCGAGTTCGGGGTGCGCCAACAGATACTTGAGGGACGCTATTTGTATCATCTTAACTACGTCGCTTTTGCTAAGGGGCGACATTTGTTGTTGTTGCGTCCACGCCAGCGTTTTTCCGCCTTCCAGCAAGATGCGGTCGACGTACTCTTGGGGCGTTTCCTGCAAATGGGTGAGGTAGTCCATTTCGTCGAACTCCCGCACCGGACGGACGCGCATCGTGTCGAAGTCGTACGTCGGGAAGCAGGCAAGCGAGGCGTCTTGCTGCGGCTCTTTGACAATCAAGAAATTGTCAAAAGAGTGTTTCCCCTCTTGTACAATATCGTCCCTTGCCTTGATGAACAACAACTCGTTTTGCCCGGTTACCGAGTAAGCGTATTCGGACGC
>DBVY01000049.1:1677-9115 GCA_002308575.1 Christensenella sp. UBA1252 | reverse complement strand
CCGCCGCATTCGACCGCTCTGCCAACTCTCCGAACGTTTCGGCGGGAAAGATGCGCGAAACGGATTTATTATAAGCGCTTTCCTTCGATTTGTCAATCGGCGGGGAAGGGATCGGGCGCATTTTTCGAAAGAGAAAAGCGGCGCGCGGTTTCGGGTGAAGGGATCGGAGCGGCGAAACAATCGCGTGATAAAAGGGGGAGTTCGCCTGCAAATTGTGGGCGAATTTATTTGACATTTCGGAGGGTTGTTTTTTATAATTTTATTTGTAAGGCGCGCGATTTCGGGCGCCAAGAAAGAGGGGAGAATTCGATGAGTAAAAAAGTCGGTATCGTGATGGGAAGTGACAGCGATTTGCCCGTTTTGCAAAAAGCGATCGACACGCTCGCTCAATACGGCGTACCTTTCGAAGTACACGTGTTTTCCGCGCACAGGACGCCCGAAGAAGTCAGAGAATTCTCGTCTTCCGCGCGAGAAAAAGGCTTCGGTGTGATCATTGCCGCGGCTGGCATGGCGGCGCACCTTGCAGGCGCGATCGCCGCGAATACGACTTTGCCCGTGATCGGAATCCCGATCAAAAGCGCGGGACTCGGCGGATTGGACGCGCTTCTTTCCACCGTTCAAATGCCGTCCGGCATTCCGGTTGCGACCGTTGCGATCGACGGCGCCGCAAATGCTGCGACTCTCGCCGTGCAGATCCTCGGGGTCTACGATGACGCGCTCTCGAAAAAGGCGGACGAATTCCGCTTGAAAAACGCCGAAAAGGTTCTTGAAAAGAACGCCGCCGTTGAAGCAAAGTATAACGTATAACCGAAAACCGCAGGGACATACCGCCTGCGGTTTTTCATTATTAAAAAAATCTCGAAGGGAGGAGATCATTATGTTGGAGAAGAAAGAACAGCTGTACGAAGGAAAGGCGAAGAAAGTTTTCGCGACGAACGACCCCGAAATCGTGATCGTTTCGTATAAGGATGACGCGACCGCGTTCAACGGCGTGAAGAAAGGCACGATCGTCGGAAAAGGCGTCGTCAACAACCGTATGAGCAATTATTTGATGGAAAAATTGGAGAAGGAAGGCATTCCGACCCATTACGTAAAAGAACTGAACGAGCGCGAAACCGCGGTCAAAAAGGTTTCGATCGTTCCTTTGGAAGTCATCGTTCGCAACATCGCGGCGGGTTCTCTTTCCAAGCGCCTTGGGCTTCCCGAAGGAACGCCGATGAAGCGGACGGTTTTGGAGTATTGCTACAAGTGCGACGCGTTGGACGATCCGATGGTAAACGAATATCATATCCTTGCGATGGAGTACTGCACCGAGCAAGAGCTCAAAACGATTGCGGATATGGCGCTGAAAATCAACGCGTATTTGGTCAAATACTTTGCGTCGATCAACGTCGAGCTCGTCGACTTCAAATTGGAGTTCGGCAAGACGACGGACGGAAAGATCGTTCTTGCGGACGAGATTTCGCCCGACACCTGCCGTTTCTGGGACGCGACCACGCACGAGAAGCTCGACAAAGACCGTTTCAGAAGGGATATGGGCGGCGTGGAAGACGCTTACAAAGAAATGATGAAGAGGGTCTTGGGCTGATCGAATCGGGAGAATACTATGGGTGCTTTTTTCGGTGTGGCTTCTAAGGAAGACTGCATTTGTGACGTTTTCTTCGGAACCGATTATCATTCTCACCTCGGAACGAGATACGGCGGACTTGCCGCTTTCTCGGAACGCGAGGGATTGCAACGCAAGATCCATGACCTCGGAAACGCGCCGTTTCGGACGAAGTTCGAGCACATCTTCGAGGAAATGCGCGGAACTTCCGCAATCGGCGTAATCAGTGATTACGACCCGCAACCCTTGCAGATTCGCTCCCATCTCGGGACGTACGCGATCTGCTTTGTCGGCGTCATCAACAACGCGAACGCGCTGATCGATCGCTACCTCGAAAACGGCGGCGGGCATTTCGGCGCCGCGACGGGCGGAGCGGTAAACTCCGTTGAGCTGATCGCGACTTTGATCAACAGCAAAAAGGATTTCGTGGAAGGCCTCGAATTCGCCCGAAACGAGATCGAGGGAACGGCGTCTATCCTTTTATTGAAAGAGGACGGAACCCTTCTCGCCGCGCGCGATAAGATGGGGCGCTTGCCGATCTTGGTCGGAAAAAAGGAAAACGGATATTGCGTTTCGTTCGAATCCTTCGCTTATCAAAAACTGGGCTACAAAGACTATTGCGAATTGGGCCCGAACGAGATCGTCGAGGTTACGGCGGACGGCGTCAAAACGTTGCTCCAACCGCAAAAAGAAATGCGGATCTGCTCCTTCCTTTGGACGTATTACGGCTATCCGACCTCTTGTTACGAGGGCGTAAACGTCGAACAGATGCGTTACAAAAACGGCGAGATCCTCGCGAAAGAGGATATGAAAAAAGGAACGATCAAAGACGTGGATTACGTCTGCGGGGTGCCCGATTCCGGAACGCCGCACGCGATCGGTTATGCCAACGAGAGCAAGATCCCGTTCGCGCGTCCGTATATCAAATACACGCCGACTTGGTCGAGAAGTTTCCTGCCCGTCAATCAAGTGGATCGCAACAAGATCGCCAAGATGAAGCAAATTCCCGTCGGGCAACTGATCAAAGGGAAGAGCCTTTTGTTCGTGGACGATTCGATCGTTCGCGGAACGCAACTTCGCGAAACGGTGGAATTCTTGTATGAAAACGGCGCCAAAGCCGTGCATATGCGTTCGGCGTGTCCGCCGATCATGTTCGGTTGTAAATATTTGAATTTTTCCCGCGCGACGAGCGATATGGAACTCATTACGCGCCGCGTAATCAAAGAGCTCGAAGGCGACGAAGGGTTTAACCATTTGGACGAGTACAGCGACGCCAACACCGAGAGGGGGCAGAAAATGCGCAAGGCGATCTGCGAGAAATTCGGGTTCGAGTCCTTGGAATTCCAATCGATCGAAGGTATGGAAGAGGCGATCGGGATTTCCCCGTGTAAACTTTGCACCTATTGCTGGAACGGCAAGGAATAAAGGAGAAAAGAATGAAAAGTTTTTCCGAGAGTTATAAAAACGCAGGCGTTGATATCACCGCGGGTTACAAAGCCGTCGAATTGATGAAGGCGCATATCGCCCGCACGATGACGGGCGGCGCGGATCAGATCGGCGGATTCGGCGGATTGTTTTCGCTCGACTTGACCGGTTATACCCATCCCGTTCTCGTTTCGGGAACGGACGGCGTCGGCACCAAACTCAAACTCGCGTTTTTATTGGATAAGCACGACACGGTCGGTATCGACTGCGTCGCAATGTGCGTAAACGACGTGATCTGTTGCGGCGCGAAGCCCTTGTTTTTCCTTGATTACATCGCTTGCGGCAAAAACCGCCCCGAGCGCATCGCAGAGATCGTTTCGGGCGTGGCGGAAGGTTGCGTGCAATCGGGAAGCGCCTTGATTGGCGGCGAAACCGCGGAAATGCCCGGTTTCTATCCCGAAAACGAGTATGACCTTGCGGGTTTCTCGGTCGGCATCGTCGATCGCGATAAAGTCGTCGACAAGACCAAGATGAAAGAAGGGGACGTGATGATCGCGTTGCCGTCTTCGGGCGTTCATTCCAACGGGTTCTCGCTCGTTCGCAAAATCTTCGACGTCGAAAACAGCGACCTGAACGCGGTCTATCCCGAGCTTGGCGGCAAGACGCTCGGCGAGACCCTTTTGACGCCGACGAGAATCTATGTGAAACCGATGCTCGCGCTGTTCGACGCGGTCGAAGTCAAGGGCGTTTCCCATATCACGGGCGGCGGTTTTTACGAGAATATGCCGCGTTCGATCCCGAAAGGACTCGGCGTGGAGATCAAAAAAGAAGACGTGCGCGTTTTGCCGATCTTCAAGCTTATTCAAAAGAAAGGGGGCGTGCCCGAACGCGATATGTTCAACACCTTTAATATGGGCGTCGGCATGAGCGTCGTCGTTGCAAAGGAAGACGCGGATATCGCGATCGCCGTTTTGCAAAAAGAGGGTGTGGACGCCTATCGGATCGGTTCGATCGTTCGTTCGGACGACGGGGTGATCCTGAAATGAAAGAAAAGGCGAAGATCGCCGTCCTCGTTTCGGGCGGCGGCACCAATTTACAGGCGATCATAGACGCCGAAAAGAGCGGGCTCTTGAAAAGCGGAACGGTCGCGCTCGTCCTTTCGAATAAAAAGGACGCGTACGCGCTTGTGCGCGCGGAAAAAGCGGGGATCGAAACGGTCGTTGTGGAAAGAGGCGACCGCGCCACGTTCGAAGACAGGATCGTTAAGGAGCTCGAAAAGCGCTCGATCGACCTCGTCGTGCTCGCCGGGTTTATGGTGATCTTGTCCAAGTCGTTTACCGATCGCTTCCCGAATCGCATTTTGAACGTGCATCCCTCGTTGATCCCGTCGTTTTGCGGCGAGGGGTTTTACGGATTGAAGGTGCACGAAGCGGCGCTCGCGAAAGGCGTCAAAGTTACGGGAGCGACCGTGCATTTCGTAAACGAGATCCCGGACGGCGGAACGATCGTGATGCAAAAAGCGGTCGAAGTAAAAGAAGGCGACACGCCCGAAGTTTTGCAAAGGCGTGTGATGGAAGAAGCGGAATGGAAGATCCTGCCCGCGGCTTGCGAACTTGTCAGTAAAAAAATAACGGAGGAGAAAAAATGAACGTCTACCAAACGAACGATATCGGAGAATTGATCCGCGACAACCCCTACGTCGGCAGAGGCATCGTCGTCGGAAAGAGCAAGAACGGCAAAGCCGTCGCCGCCTATTTCATTATGGGCAGAAGCGCAAACAGCCGCAATCGCATCTTTACCGAGAAAAACGGCGAAGTGTTTACCGAGCCTTTCGACGCGAGCAAAGTCGAAGACCCGAGCTTGATCATCTATGCGGCGATCCGTCGTTTCGAGGAGAAGTTGATCGTTACGAACGGCAACCAAACCGATACGATCTACGACTTTTTGAAGGAAGGAAAATGCTTTACTTCCGCGTTGAAGACGAGGGAATTCGAACCGGACGGCCCGAACTTTACGCCGCGTATCAGCGCGATGCTTTCCTTAAAAGATCCGTTTACCTATAAGATGAGCATTTTGAAATCGGCGGACGAAAAGGGCTCCGCCTGCAATCGCTTTACGTTCGATTACGAAGCGATCGACGGCGTCGGACACTTCCTGCACACCTACGTAACGGACGGAAACCCGATCCCGACATTCCAAGGCGAACCCGAGCGCGTTTTGATCCCCGATTCGATCGACGATTTTACCGAAACGCTTTGGAACGCTTTGAACGAGCAAAACAAGATCTCCCTGTACGTTCGCTATATCGACCTTGCGACGGGGAAAGAAGAAAACAGATTGATCAATAAAAACAAATAAGGAGCTCCCAATGAAAGAATTCGAACTCAAATACGGCTGCAACCCCAATCAAAAACCCGCCCGCATCTTTATGGAGAACGGCGCGGATCTTCCGATCGAGATCCTTTCCGGCAGACCCGGCTATATCAACTTTTTGGACGCTTTCAATTCTTGGCAACTCGTCAAGGAGATCAAGCAAGCGACCGGGAAAGTCGCGGCGACTTCCTTTAAGCACGTTTCTCCGACGTCCGCCGCGATCGGGAGAAAACTTTCCGAGAAACTCAAAAAAGCCTGCTTTGTGGACGATATCGAGGGGCTGGACGATTCTCCGCTCGCTTGCGCCTATGCTCGCGCCCGTGGTACGGACAGAATGTCCTCTTTCGGCGATTGGATCGCGCTTTCGGACGAATGCGACCTGACGACCGCGAAGATCATCGCGCGCGAAGTCAGCGACGGCGTGATCGCGCCCTCTTACGCGCCGGATGCTTTGGAACTTTTGAAGACCAAAAGAAAGGGCGCCTATAACATCGTTAAGATCGATCCTTCTTACGTTCCGCAGGAAAGGGAAAGAAAGCAGGTCTTCGGCATTACGTTCGAGCAGGGAAGAAACAATTTCAAAATCGACAGGGACCTCTTGAAGAATATCGTAACGAAGAATAAAGATCTTCCGGACGACAAGGCGGAAGATATGATCATCGCGCTGATCACGTTGAAATACACGCAATCCAATTCCGTTTGTTTTGCGGTGGACGGGCAGGCGATCGGCGTCGGCGCAGGGCAACAATCGAGGATCCATTGCACCCGTCTTGCCGCGCAAAAAGCAGATCTTTGGCATTTAAGACAGCACGAAAAAGTGCTTGGCTTGGTCTTTGCGGACGGTGTCGGCCGTCCCGATAAGAACAACATTATCGACCTGTATCTGTCGGACGTAGACAGCGAGGACGTCCTCGGCGAGAACGTTTGGCGCCAATATTTTGCGGTCAAACCCGAGCCCTTTACCCGTGCGGAAAAGGACGCCTATCTCGCTTCGATCAAGGGCGTTACCCTTGCCAGCGACGCATTCTTCCCGTTCTTCGATAATATCGAAAAGGCGGCGAAGAGCGGCGTGAGTTACGTTTGCGAACCGGGCGGATCCATCCGCGACGATCTCGTGATCGAAGCCGCCGACCGTCACAATATGGTCATGGCGTTTACGGGTATGCGTCTTTTCCACCATTGATTAAAAGAGGGAAAAACTATGGATATTATGGTCATCGGCGGCGGAGGACGCGAACACGCCATCATTAAAGCGCTGCGAAAGAGCAAACGGGTCGGCGCGATCTACGCCCTTCCCGGAAACGGCGGGATGAAAGAAGCGGCGCAGGTCGATATCGGCGCGAAAGAGCTCGATAAGATCGTTGATTTCGCGCTTTCGCATAAGATCGATTACGCCGTCGTTGCGCCCGACGATCCCCTCGTTTTGGGGCTCGTGGACAAACTCACCGAAAAGGGTATCCCCTGTTTCGGACCGAACAAGAGGGCGGCGATCATCGAAGGAAGCAAGGCGTTTTCTAAAGAACTTATGCGCAAATACGGCATCCCGACCGCCAAATACATGATCTTCGACGACCCGGAAAAAGCGCTCGAATACGTGAACGAAGCGCCGCTGCCGACGGTAGTGAAGGCAGACGGACTCGCGCTCGGAAAAGGCGTTATAATCGCTTTTACCAGAGAAGAAGCGACCGGCGCGGTGAAGTCGATCATGGAGGACAAGGCTTTCGGCAGCAGCGGCGATAAGATCGTCGTGGAAGAATTCTTAGAAGGGCCGGAAGTATCGGTATTGTCCTTCACCGACGGAAAAACGGTCGTGCCGATGGTGTCGTCAATGGACCACAAGCGTGCGCTTGACGGAGACCGCGGCCTTAATACAGGCGGCATGGGGACTATTGCCCCGAACCCGTTCTACACGCCCGAAGTGGCCGAAAGGTGCATGAACGAAATATTCCTTCCCACCGTTCGGGCAATGAACGCCGAGGGCCGCACTTTCAAGGGCTGCCTCTATTTCGGCCTGATGATCACCAAAGACGGACC
>DBVY01000049.1:0-1656 GCA_002308575.1 Christensenella sp. UBA1252 | reverse complement strand
CGCAGGTCGTGCTGCCGCTCCTTGAGACGGATCTGCTCACCGTCATGCGCGCGGTTACGGAAGAGCGCCTGGGAGAGATCGAAGTTAAATTCTCGGATAAAAAAGCCGCGTGCGTTATCATGGCCTCCGGCGGATACCCCGCATCGTATAAAAAAGGATTCGAACTTACGATACCCGACGAACTGGCCGATAGTGTTTACATTGCAGGCGCAGCTGAAAAAGATGGAAAACTCGTCACTTCAGGCGGAAGAGTGCTGGGCGTGACGGCAACGGCGGATACGCTTAAGGAGGCTCTTTCTAAGGCGTACGAAGGCGTTGAAAAGATCAGCTTTGAAGGCGCTTTCTGGAGAAAAGACATCGGGAGAAGAGCACTTAACGCTGCGGAGGAGCAGAAATGATCTACAGGATATTTGTTGAAAAGAAAAAAGGACTTGCATCTGAGGCACTCGCACTGAAAAACGACCTGATCACGCTTCTGGGCATAAACGAACTGAAGGACCTCAGGATCCTTAACAGATACGATGCCGAAAACATTACGGTAAACCTGTTCGACTACGCCGTAAAAACGGTGTTCTCGGAGCCGCAGGTCGACAACGCATATAAAGAGCCGGATCTGTCCGGAGCAAAGGTGTTCGCCGTAGAATATCTGCCGGGTCAATTTGACCAGCGCGCTGATTCGGCGGCGCAGTGCATACAGATCATATCGAAAGGCGAAAGACCTGTTGTCCGCTCCGCAAAAGTGTACGCGCTGTACGGCGACGTTTCCGAAGCGCAGCTCGACGCAGTGAAAAAATACGTCATTAACCCGGTCGAGGCCAGAGAAGCCGCCTGGGAGCTCCCTGAGACGCTTTTGACCGAGTATGCTGTTCCGACCCACGTCGATACCGTAACGGGCTTTACAGGGCTTCCTGATGCCCAAATTTCGGATTTTATAAAGAAGTACGGTCTGGCGATGGACGCGGGAGACGTTGCGTTCTGCCGCGACTACTTTATAAGCGAGCACCGCGACCCCACGATCACTGAGATCAGGATGATAGACACGTACTGGTCCGACCATTGCCGCCACACCACGTTCGGCACGATCATCGATAACGTGCGGTTTGAAGACGAAGACGCGCAGAAGGCGTACGAGAGATATATTGACCTCAGGCACGAACTCGGCAGGGATAAAAAGCCTGTATGCCTCATGGACGTTGCCACGATCGGAGCAAAATATCTAAGATCAAAGGGACTTCTGGACAAGCTCGACGAATCGGAAGAGATCAACGCCTGCACGGTTAAGATCGAGGTCGAAGTTGACGGGAAAAAGGAGCCCTGGCTCCTGCTGTTTAAGAACGAGACGCACAATCATCCTACCGAGATCGAACCGTTCGGCGGTGCCGCGACGTGCATCGGAGGAGCCATAAGGGATCCTCTTTCCGGGCGCTCGTACGTGTACGGGGCAATGCGCGTTACCGGCGGCGCGGATCCGCTCAGACCCGTTTCCGAAACTATCAAGGGCAAGCTTCCTCAGCGCAAGCTTGTGACAACTGCCGCGGCCGGTTATTCGTCGTACGGTAACCAGATCGGCCTCGCTACAGGTATCGTCGATGAGCTTTACCACGACGGTTACGCCGCAAAACGCATGGAGATCGGCGCGGTGATCGCCGCGGCGCC
>DBVY01000050.1:22336-22521 GCA_002308575.1 Christensenella sp. UBA1252 | reverse complement strand
AGAAGGACGCTCTTTCTTCTTCCGATTTTGACCGCGAGAATACCGACCGGAATAAACGCGATCGCGGAAACCGCCATCGACGCACCGGAGATCACGGACGCGATCGCCGCGGATTGGTTCAAAACTTTCGTGCAATAGACCGAAAGGTTGGACGAGATCGCGTTATAGCCCATAAACCACATAAA
>DBVY01000050.1:6175-22170 GCA_002308575.1 Christensenella sp. UBA1252 | reverse complement strand
CTGATGCCGTAGGCTTCGCATTCCTTTTTGCAATCCTCGTTGAATTTGTTTTCGTCCACGAGGAACAGGAAAGCGACGAGGAGCGCGACCATCACCGCCGCGCAAACCGCGAAGATCTGAATAAACGTATTTTCCGATATGATAAAGCCGACCGTATAGATGATAAACGCAAACGCGCCGCCGATGCCGCCCATCAAGTTAATCATCGCGTTCGCTTGGGAACGGAGAGGCTTGGGCGTAACGTCCGGCATCAAAGCGACCGCGGGCGAACGGAAAGACGCCATCGCAACGAGCACGAGGAACAAGACTGCGAGGTAGACGCCGATGCGTTCGGGGTGCTTCTTCGTGATCTTGGTGTTGACCTCTTCGCTCGCGAAGACCGCGATGCCCGGTTCAACGAACTTTTCGTAATCCTCGTTTTGATCTTTGATGACTTTATATTCTTCTTCGGTGATCTCGACCTTGTTCGAAACGCGGGTCGGTCCCGTGATCGTGACCTCGTATCGATAATACTTTTTGCCGTCCTTTTTGATCTGCGTGATCCCGTGAGAGGCGATTTCGAGATATTGTTCGAGGGAGTTTTTATTGTTCAGTTTCAAATAATCGTGATCGGAGTACGCGTAACCGACGCCCGATTTCGCCTCTGTCGAATACAGCATCGTGTAAAATTCTTCGGCGGATTCGAATTTCGCACCGGACGCGGATTCGTAAGAGAAGGCTTCGTAGGTATGCTCGACCGAATAGATCTCGGCGCGGAGCGCGTTCGCGTCTTTGAGCTGACGGCTCGCGGTGATCGGCACGAAGATCATAATAACGACGGAAAGAACGGTTCCGAAAAAGACGAACGGCGTTCTTTTTCCGCGCTTCGTGTTGATGTTGTCCGACCATTTCCCGAAGATCGGAAGCAGGAACAGAGAGAGCACGTTATCGATTCCCATGACGACGCCGCGCAAACTGTTGGACAAACCGAACGCCCTTTCGAGGAGAAGAGGGATCACGAAGTCATACGCCGTCCAAAACAGCATAATGATCGCGAACGCAAGTCCGACTTTGATCGTGCGTTTGTAATTCAGTTTCATAGCCTACTCCTTTGCGGGCAGTCCGCTTTCGAGTTTTTTCAAGTATTCGTCCGTCGGGGTCAGCGCGCCGTCCACGCGAACGTATTGCTCGTACTTCCAAAGGTCTTCGACGTGCGCCGTAAATCCGATCTTTTCGGCAAGAAAAGAAAGGAAGGCGTCGGCGCGAAGCGTCGTGTTTCCGGCGGCAAGACAAACGTTTACCGCATCGGGATAGACGCGGATCCCGTTTACGAGGGGCGCGACCTCTTTGATCTTGGTTTCCCCTTTTCTCGTAACGGGCATTTCGATCGAAAGAAGGTTTTGCACTCCTTCGATCTCCTTTCTCTTTTCGATCGCGCCTTCCGCTTTGACCGAATAATCCGCCGCAACGACGCGCCCTGCGAGGTTCGGGTTTACGAGGGGCGCAAACGCTTGTATCGCCTGCAAACCCTCGGGCGCGACCGCGTTGTATTTTTCCATAAACTCCTCGGCGGACCGAACGTTCGCGCGCACCGTCAGGTACTCGGCGGAACTGTTCATTCCGAGGGGAAGCGGCGTTCCGAGGTTGATCAGCATATGGGGGTTGAATCCTTCGGAGAATTCGATTTCGAGCCCCGCTCTCCGAAACGCGCGCGTAAAATGGCGAAGGAGATCGATATGCGACACGTAGACCATATTGCCCTGCTTAAAATGTTTCAAAACAACGATCATCGCGCCACCTCGTCACAAGGAGCGAACGACATTGCGCCGCACCCTTGACAGCCTTTATCACAGCCCTTCGTCGTTTCCGCGCGATATGCCTTTTCCCGCTCTTTCAAAAGATAGTTCCTCGTTACGCCGATGTCGATAAATTCCCACGGGAGGGGCTTGTCCAACGGTTGCGCGCCGAGATACTTTTGCTTGTCGATTTTGAGTTCCGCCATCGCTTCTTCCCAGATCTCGTAATGGAAATGCTCCGTCCAACTGTCGAACATCGCACCCTTCTTATAGGCAAGTTCAATCAGATCGGAGAGCGCCCGATCGCCGCGCGCGAAGATCGCTTCGAGCTCGCTTGTTTCGCGGTCGTGATAATGGAAAGACGCGCCTTTTATCTTTCGGATCTCGTCCTTCAAAAGGAACTGACGGCGGCGCATTTCGGGAATATCGATCTGCGCTTCCCATTGGAAAGGCGTTCCGGGTTTGGGGATAAAGACCGAGCAACTGACCGAAATATTGATCGCGCCGCGATGGCTTTCGTAATACAGCGAACGGATAAAGCGAACGAGATCGGCGATCCCGATCAGGTCCTCGTCCGTTTCGGTCGGAAGCCCCATCATAAAATAAAGCTTTACGCTGTTATAACCTTGATCGAACGCGGCGGAAAGACCGCTTCGAATATCGTCTTCGGTCACGTTTTTGTTGATCACGTTGCGCAGGCGTTGCGTGCCCGCCTCGGGCGCGAACGTCAAAGAACTTTTGCGGCTACTCTCCGCATACTCCTTTTTAAAGGAATCCAAGCGGAGGGAAGGAAGCGCGAGATTGACCCTCGCTTTCGCCGCCACGGGTTTGATCGCGGCAAGCAATTCTTCCAAATACGGATAATCCCCCGTCGAGAGGGAGCCGAGGCTGATCTCGTCGTAGCCCGTTTCTTTGATCAAAGAAAGAAAGAGTTTTTCCGCCGTTTTCGCGCTCCTGTAACGGATCGGGCGATAATAATATCCCGCCTGACAGAAACGGCACCCGTTTTGACAGCCGCGATAGAGTTCGAGCATCGCTCTGTCGTGAACGACTTCCAACGTCGGCATCAGTTGCGCGGTCGGATAATAGCACGCGTCGAAATTGCGAACGACGGCTTTTTTGACTGTTTTTCTGTTCGTCGGCGTGTTCAAAGAAGGAACGTAGACCCCTTCGATCGATTCCGCGAGCGCCAAAAACTCCGCTTTCGTTTTGCCTTGTTTTTTGCATTTTTTGTAAAGCTCGGTCAGTTCGACGATTTGATTCTCCCCTTCTCCGACCATAAAAAGATCGAAGAAATCGGCGATCGGTTCGGGATTGATCGCAGACGGACCGCCGCCGCAAATCACGGGATCGTCTTCGCTTCTGTCCGCCGCGCGGAACGGGATTCCCGCCGCTTCCAAAACGTACAAAACCCCCGTATACAGCATTTCGTATTGAACGGAAAACCCGATCATATCGAATTCTTTGAGAGGTTTTTTGGTTTCGAGGCTCATCAAAGGAAGCCCGTTTTCTTTTAAAAGCGCGCGAAAATCGAGCGCGGGGGCAAACGCCCTCTCGCAAACGGTTCCTTCCTGCTCGTTCAAAACGTGATAAAGGATTTTCAGCCCGAGATTGGACATTCCGACCTCGTACAGGTCGGGCATACAAATACAAAAACGCACGTCGCACGGCTTCTTCATATCGGGCGTATTGACTTCCCCGCCGCTGTAACGCGCAGGCTTTTCGGCTTTGAGTAAGATTTCTTTGAGCGTCATCGGTATCCTCTGCTTTCGATTATATCATAATCGAGCGCAAATAACAAGATGTAATCCGACGGAAAACGCAAAGAAAATCGATATACGCTATGCCGCGGCGCTTTCTCGCTCGAGTGCGTCCCCGACGGTCAGATCGGACGAATACTTGAGAACGAGGCGCGCCACGTCCGAACCCGAAAGCCTTACGCGCTTTTTCCCGCAACGAACGACCACGGCGCGGAAATTCCCTTCCCCGTCCGTTCGCACGATCGAATACAAAGGATCGTCTATTGAAGCGCGGAAAGCGCGGCGCACCGTAAACGAAAGAAAATAGAGAAGCATAAAAACCGAAAAGGTCAAAAGGGTCAAATTGCGCATTTTTCCGATAAAAAACAAAGTAAAGAAAAAAATCGAAAGCAAGAGTGTCATCGCCGAGGTCGCCGTCTTCGCCCCTTTGAACGGAAGGAGCTCCCGAATCAACCTGCCCCCGTCCAACGGATAGGCGGGCAAGAGATTCACGAGCGCAACGGAAACGTTCGCGCGGACGAACCCTTTTAAAAGTCCGTACGTTTCGGGGATCAACCAAGCGAGAGAAAGGGAAATCGAAGCGGCGAGCAGACTGCCGATCGGTCCCGCAAGCAAAATCGCCGCGGTTTTTCCGCTCTCGCCCGAGATCGTCAGCGACGCGCCGTACGGCATCAGCGTAACAATAAGCCCCCGTTCGCCTGCGACCCGCGCGATCAAAAGATGGCAAAATTCGTGAAACAGAACGGCTGCGAACGCCACGAGATAATCGAAAAGTCCCCCGATGAAGGTATAAACGAAAAGAAACGCAATGAACGAAGGATGTACGCGCAATTTCAAAAGGAACCCGAAAACGCGGAGATCGGCAGAAAATCCCCGAACAAACTCTTGAAAACAACGGCGGAAACGAGATAGACCGCCACCCCGAACAAAAGCAAAAACAGGAAAAACGAAGGGGTCCCCCTCTTCCGCTTCTTTACGACGATATTCTTTCCTTCGTACCCTTCTCCGCGGATCACAACCATTTCTTTCATAGAAAAAAGATATGCTTCCCACGCCGCGATTATGATTTCGCCGAATGCGGAAAGATTGACGCGGATATGCGGTTTAACGCGCAAATGAAAAGGTGCGGAGGATCGAACACGCCCCGCCGAACTTTGAAGGCGAAAACGTTGCGAATTCGAAGTGTTAAACGTATCCATAAAAAGCGCGGAGGATCGTCGAAGACAAACGCTCGCCGAAGCGAGGGGCATGCGCGTACCCCTTACGTAATTGCCCGTCGCTGGCGGCGTAGAGAAGGATTCGTGCGATCAAACGCGCTTTTTACGAGGTTTTTCGGACCCCTCGCACCCGAAACGCCCGCGCGGAAAATTTGATTTCGTACGTTCCTACGTTATCCACTTGGATCTCCGCGACGACCGAATGCGGATTGACTTCGAAAAAACCGTCCAGCACGTCGAAAATATCGCTTTTCAAGACGTTGATTACGTCGTCCGGCGCGCCCGTTCGATCCTGCAAAATCACTTTTTTGATGCGTTCCACACCCCGTTTCGCGTTTTTCATACTACCTCGCTAATTTTCGAAAAAAGCCGGCGATCCCCCGATACTTCGCCGTGCAATCGTAGATCTCGTTCGTGCCCAGCATCAAATGCGACGCGATCATGCAGACCGCCGCGTAATGCCTGCTTTTGGAGTCGGAAATCTTGCCGACCGTGGCGGACAGAAGCACTTCGTCGTCCTCGGGCACGCTCCCGACGACGGGAAGACGAAGCACGCTTTGCACGTCCGCAACGCTCATCACTTCCCCTTTGAGCACGAGATCGCCGCGCACCATATTGACGATCACTCCGACGCTTTGGAGCCGATAGGACGAAAGGATATCGGAAACACGATCCGCGTCCCGCACCGCGGCGGGGATCGGCGTCGTTACGATCAACGCTTCGTCCGAGCAGGCGACCGCGCGGTGGAATCCGTCGTCGATACCCGCGGGACAATCGATCAAAACGTAATCGAAGGAGCGGCGAAGCGCGGAAACGACCTCGCCGAAACTTTTCAAAGAGATATTCCCGCCGGAAAGCGCGCGCGAACTCAAAAGGAAGAGGTTTTCGCAAAACGGGTGATTGACGAGCGCTTCCGCAAGGCGACATCTGCCCTTTTCGACGTCCGTTACGTCGTAACAGACCATCGCTTCGATCCCGAGAACGAGATCGAGGTTATTTAAGCCGACGTCCGCGTCCACCAATGCGACGCGGGCGCCCGCTTCCGCGATCGCGACGCCGAGCGTAGCGGTGATCGTACTTTTCCCGACGCCTCCCTTCCCGGACGTTACCACGATACATCTTCCCATACGAAAAAGGATACACCCTTTTCATAAGGGCGTATCCGTTGTTTTTCGTTGAATGATCGGAAAAATTCGCGTTTTTTGGCGATTAGTATTTGACTCTTTCCGCAATATAGCTTTCGAGATCCTCGATCTTGACGATATCCTGTTTCATCGAATCGCGCTCGCGGACGGTCACCGTTCCCTTTTCGACGGTGTCGAAATCGACGGTCACGCAGAACGGCGTTCCGATCTCGTCCTGCCGGCGGTAACGCTTGCCGATCGAACCCGCCTCGTCGTAGGTCGCCGGGAACTTTTTCATCAGCGATTGATAGATCTCGGTCGCCTTGTCGCCGAGCGCTTTCTTTTGGAGCGGAAGCACAGCGACTTTATAGGGCGCGATCGCGGGATGGAAATGCATGACGACGCGCGTGTCGCCGCCTTCGAGTTCTTCCTCGTCGTACGCGTCGCAAAGGATGGTCAGGAACATTCTTTCCACGCCGAGCGACGGCTCGATCACGTACGGCACGTACTTCTCGTTCGTGTTCGGGTCGAGATAGGAAAGGTCTTTACCCGAAGTCTTCATATGCGCTTTCAGATCGTAATCCGTGCGATCCGCAACGCCCCAAAGTTCGCCCCAACCGAACGGGAATTTGTACTCAAAGTCCGTCGTTGCGTTGGAGTAGAAGCATAGCTCGTCCTTATCGTGATCGCGGAGTTTCAAATTCTCCTCTTTGATCCCGAGGCCGAGGAGCCAATTCTTGCAGAATTCCTTCCAGTATTTGAACCATTCGAGGTCGGTGCCCGGCTCACAGAAGAATTCGAGCTCCATTTGTTCGAATTCGCGCACGCGGAAAATAAAGTTGCCCGGCGTGATCTCATTTCGGAAAGACTTACCGATCTGACCGATGCCGAACGGAACTTTCATACGCGACGTGCGTTGCACGTTTTGGAAGTTTACGAAAATACCCTGCGCGGTTTCGGGGCGGAGATACAAGGTGCTGACGCTATCCTCGGTCACGCCCTGAAAGGTCTTGAACATCAAATTGAATTGACGGATCCCCGTAAAGTCCGCCTTGCCGCAGATCGGGCATTTGATCTCTTTCTCTTTGATGTAGCTTTCCATTTGCGCGTGCGACCAAGAAGCGATGTTCTCCTCGATCCCGTTCTTTTTGTTGTATTCTTCGATCAGGTTGTCCGCGCGGTGACGGGCTTTACAGCTCTTGCAATCCATCAAAGGATCGGAAAAACCGCCGACGTGACCGGACGCGACCCACACGTTCGGATTCATTAAGATCGCGCAGTCCAAACCCACGTTTAAAGGGTTCTCGGTAACGAACTTTTGCCACCAAGCTTTTTTGATATTGTTTTTGAGTTCCACGCCGAGGGGACCGTAATCCCAAGTATTCGCCAAGCCGCCGTAGATCTCGCTGCCCGGATAGACGAAGCCGCGACCTTTGGCAAGGGCGGTCAGCTTATCCATCGTCAATTTTGCACTCATAAGATACCTCCGATTGTCGTTATAAAAAATCATACTCGCAACGCGGGGAAAAGTCAAGCGACGGAGAGTAGCAAAACCAAAGATCCGCGCGTATGATGGAGTAGAAACCAATACTTTGGAAATTCGGGAGGTACATATTATGAATTCCATCTGCAACAACGATTGTTTATGGCTCTTGCTCCTCTTATTCTGCTGCGGCGGCAATAAGTGCGGCGGCTGCAATATCGAGAGCATCCTTTGGATCTATCTGATCCTCTGCTGCTGCGGAAACGGATGCGGCTGCGGTTGCAAAGAAGCCCCCGGCTTCGGATTCGGCTGCAAGTAAGAGTCGCGAAAAAAGAGGATGACGGCGTTTCGTCATCCTCTTTTTCATCGTTTTTTTGCGTCTGCAAAGGCTTCCTATTCCGCCGTACCGTTTAGGCGCGCGTATATCTTTTTGCCGATCGTGTACGTTTCGCCCGGTAAGGTGTTGAACTTGCCCGATTCGTCTTTGCAGTTGATATGATAGGTCTTATTCTTTTCGAGATCCACGCCGAACCCTCTGGCAATGCGCATCAAACCGCTGCTGATCGCAGGCGCTCTATACGCCAATACTTCCAGCGGAAGATACTTCTTCGAATCGTAGGAAATTTGCAAACCGTCCGTTACGGGCGCCCCGTTGAACGAAGGTTTCATATCCGNNCCAAATACCGATCACGAGGAAGGAGAAATTCAGCCATTCGTTGCCGTCCGCGTCCACGTATAAGTTTTCTTTGGAACTCATCATAAAGGATTGCCGAATAATGTTCGCGAGGACGCCGTTGAAGCTCTTTACGAGCGTATTCGCCCGATCGTCGTCCAAGTTTTGCGGCAATAAATTCATTTGCACCTCTTCGAGTTTTTTCCAGTTATAGATATAGAGCTGCCCTTCGATTTCGAGCTTGCCGAAACGGATCGGCGCTTCGGTGCCCTCTTCGCCCGAAAAACGATCCAAAATGTCGTCGAAATTCCCGCAGGCAATGCCGACCGGTGCGACCGTGTTGCTGAAAATACAATTTTTGAGTTTCAAATTCGCAACGGCGTTCGTGGATTGTTGCATAACGACGCCGCAAGCGGGATTGTTTCGGAAAATACAACCGTCGATCGTAAAGCTACCGTTCGCAACGTTGATGTGGCTGTACGCATACTGGAACAAGCACCCCTTAACGATGAACGTCGCTTCGTGATCGCCTTCGGGATACGCGCCTTTCGCGCTGATCGCGCCGCCGCCCGATTTGCTGAGCTCTTCGAACGCGGATTGCGAATCGTCCGTCGTCGGTTGCGTGGCTTGGAAATTCAGGTTATACAGCCCGACGTTGATCTTTGCGGGCATCGCGTTGAATTTGTCGAACTCCCACAATAAAAGCATATCGTCGTCCTCAACCGATTGCACGAAATACTGTCCGTCGAGTTTCTTTCCGTTTCCGTAAATGGAAACGCCGAGATTCAAGATCGATTCGCCTCCCTCTTCACGGGACGGATAATAGATATCGGTATGCAAAACGATCGATTGCGCTCTGCCCCCGTAGCAAACGGTTTTGAAATCGTTATAGGGAGAGAAATCGGGAACGTCGCCCGCGTTTTTATCGTAATGGACGCGCTCGTAACCGACGCCGACGTTTACGCCGTTTACCAAATGGAATCGATAGCTGTTACGGACGGGTCTGCCCTCTTGGTTGAAGGCGGTCGCCGTGATCGTGACCGTTTTCCCTTCCACGTCGTCCGCAAAGGTCACCACGCCGCTTGCGTCCACGTGCGCGATATCCGGATTTGCGCTTTCGAACGTAAAGGCTTCGATGCCGACACCCGTCGGGAAGGTCGAAAGAATGGAGATCTTATAGGTTTTCAAATATTCGCCGCCCGAATAGGTCAAGTTTCCGAACACGCGCTCCTGCATCAAGCCGACCTTGTCGCTGTATTCCGATTCCGAAAGACGGAAGTCCTCGACCGGGCTCGTTACGCGAACGCGGAAGCGCTCCGACACGTAGCCTTGCGCCGACGCGTAAATTTCCGTTTCCCCGCTGCCGACCGCATACAAGCGACCGGTTTCGTCGAATCGAACGACGCTGTCCTTCGAGCTGAGCCATTTTACGGCGGGCGTTTCCCCGTCGAGCGAGATCGCTTTCAAGCGAATATTGGACGTTCCGACCGCAAGATAGGAAGAAAAGACGCCGCATTTGAGGAACGCAAGGTTTTCGATCGTCAGCGTTTTGTCGGAATCGACTTTAACGATCGTCAACGTTTCCGTTCTTTCGGCGTAGGTAACGGAAACGGTTTTTTCCGTAAAGGTAAAAAACGAAGAAAGATCCACGACCGCGCCCCCCTGCACTTCGCTTTCGGGATAAGCTAAATACGGCGTAACGTCCAAAGAATTCCCGACCGCGTACACGACGCTTTCTTTCAAGAGTTTGGAGCCGGAAACGGAAACGGAAACTTCCTTTCGGACGGTCTTTCCGTTTGCGGAAACGCTTGCGGTCAACACGCAATTCCCCGCGCCGACGCCTTTCAAGACGCCGTTATCGTCCACCGCCGCGATCGACGGATCGGACGAAATCCAAACGACTTTTTCCGCGCGAACACTTGAAGAAGGTTTTACTTCCGCCCTCAGCGGCATAACGCCGTATTTCGGAAGCGAGATCGCTTCGTACGTCGCGCCTTCGTAATCGAGGACGGAGATGCGACCGGGCACCTTTCCGCCGACGTACAATGTAATGCGCGCCGAGATCGAATCGTTCTTTTTGGACGTGCAGGTTATATCCACGCTGCCGTAATCCTTGAAAACGACATCGGCGGCGTTCTTTTTGGTATCGGAAGGAAGAACATCGGCAACCGCCGGATCGGACGATTCCCAAATCAATTCATCCGTTGCGATCCCCGGGAAAACGTCGGAAAACAACGAGTATTTTTTTCCCGCGCCGACGTACTCTTCCAAATAGACCTCGTCGCTTTTCAAAACCTCGCCGCCGCGTTTGATCGTAACGGATTCGGCGGGAATATCAACGGAAGCGGAAGCAATGAGTTTTCCGCTCGCGTCGATCGTCAAAATGACGAGGATCGGGATCAATAGGAGTATTGCGATGATAATTTTCTTCATGTTGCGAATCAGCCTCTGAGTTTTGCGTAAGTTTCCTCGTTCAAGTTATATTTTTCACCGGGTTGGGTGTTAAAGGTGCCGTCCGAACCTTTGTTGGTGATCATATAGGAGGTCGCGTCGAGGTTCAAAACGTTTTTAAGCGTCCTCTTCAAAAGTCCGTTTATATTATTCGTGTACAAATGCAACGGCAGATAGGAAGCGTGTTCGAGGTCGATATTCAAAAGGAAGCCGTCTTCGATATGCGCGCGCGAGGCATTCACGATCGTGTTCAAATCGCACCAGAACGCCATACACAAAACGCCCAAATTCACGTATTTATCGCCGTCTTTCTTGATACAAAACGCATCGTTATCCGAAGAAACGAAGCTATGTTGCGCGCTCTCGGTTAATTTCCCGTTTACGTTCTTCAAGATCTTATCCAAATTCTCGTTTTTCATCAAACCTTCGGGAATGATATCCATTCTGACTTCGTCGGATTTTTTCCAGTTATACAGGTAATTGTTGCCTTCCCAGCGAAGAGAATTGTAGCGCACGGTTTCGGTATCTTCGAGCGGGAACGTTCCGTTCGAAAGGATGACCGCGAAGGACAAACTGTTTGAGAAAATACAGTTTTTGATCGTCACGAAATTGGGTTGTTCGTGCAACGATTCGATCGAAATCGCGGCGCTGACCGTGTTGCGGAACACGCAACCGTTAAAGGAAAGCGTTCCGCCGATTGCCGTCACGTGCTGATAGGCGTATTGGAACACGCAATAATCGAAATCGATCGCATAATCCGAACGATTTTTTAAGAACGTGCGGATCGGCGTGCCGCCTTTCGTCATCAATTCTTTAAAGGAATCCTGCGATTCGCTGGTCTTTGGCGCGTAAGATTGGATATAGAGGTTGCGCACTTTTACGCCCGTCTTATCCTCTTTGCCGTCGAGGATCGAATCGTTGATCTCGCAGAAGATATGGCTTTCGTAATCGTATTGATAGAACTGCCCGTCGAGCTTATGTCCGTTTCCGTAGATGTCGTGCAGGAAGGTGATCTTCGTTTGCGGCGCGGTCATCGCCTCAACGACGTCTTTCGCGGGCATATAGACGTTCGTTTGGAAGACGAGCGCGAGATCGTCGGACGCATTCGTAACCGCGATCGCTTCGTCGTACGGCTTAAAGGAAGGCATTCCGCCGCCCTTTTCGTCGTAAGCGTTCAAACCGTAATCGAAACCGACGTTTACGCCTTTCACCAAATTCTTAAACGTATAGGCGCGTTCGAGCGGGCTGACCGAGAACAGGCTCTTCGCCCAAACGGTGACTTCGTGCCCTTCCGCGCCCGGCAAAAACGTTACGAAACCGTCTTCCGAAACGGTTGCCCATTCGCTGTCCGTGTAATACTCGAACAGCTTTTTGTTCGCCGTGGACGGGAAGACTTTATCGGGATACAAGCGGATCCCGTTTTGCCATTCGTCGTCGTAAAAACTCTGCGTTCCGAACACGCGGTCTTCGCCGAATCCGATCGAATCGTCCTCTTCGGTCAAGTTCAGGGAGAAGAAGCTGAGTGGCGTTGCGACTGTCAATTCGAGCGAAAGCGCGTGATACCCTTCCTTGGCAAAGGTCAAAACGGCGGTGCCGTCCTTCAACCCGATCACGGCGCCGTTTCGAACGGCGATCACGGTCGGATCGGACGAAGAGATCGAAACGTTTTCGAGTTTCGCGCCCGTCGCGCGATCGACGAGCTCGAACGAACGCTCTTTTTGAATCGCGATGTACGCGCCGTCCTTCCATTCGCCGCGGAGATACGCCTCGTAATACGCAAGCCCGATCTCGTGATCGAACGCAAGCTTATAGACCGTTATCTCTTTGCTTTCGGTTCCCTGCGTTACGCGGACTTTCTTGGCGGCGCCGTTTTGGACGCCCGTCAAGTCCACGACCGAGCCGCCTTCCGCCTCGCCTTGCAGGATATAAGGCGCAAGGTCAAAGGAATTGCCGGAGGCGCAAACGAAGGTTTTGCTGACGAGCTCCGCGCCCGAAACGCGAACGGTCAATTCGTTCGTTTTTTCCCCGCTCGCATCCGTCGCTCGGACGGTGATCACGGAAGTTCCTTGGGCAAGCGCCGTCAAAACGCCGTCCTTCGTGCAGGAAACGACGGCAGGATTCGAGGACGAGAACGTAACGTTTCCGAGCATCGCGCCGTAGGGATTAACTTCGAGGCGCAATTGCTCCGTTGCGTATTGTTTCATTTGATATTCCTGCGTGATCGCCTCTCCCGATTCGTATGAATAGAACGTCAAAGAATGGATCACGGTATCCTCCACGAAGAAGGAACAGGCGGATTTGATGCGGTTATCGTCGATACTGACGGCGGTGATCTTCGCAAAGCCGCAATCTTTGAAAGTAACGAGCCCCTCTTTGTTGACCGTTGCGACGTTTTCGTTATCCGACCGCCAGTTGAAACCCGTGACCTGCGCCATGCGCGGCAAATAGACGGGAATCAGCTGATAGGATTTCGAACGATAATCGGAAAGATTGATCGTAACCTCCGAAACCTCTTCGCCTTGATGTTTCAAGACGAAAGTTTCCACGCCGATCGTAACCTCCGCGGAAATGATCATACCCGAAACGTTGATCGTCAGAATGATCAGGATCGGGATCAAAAGAAGCAGGAAAATGCAAACCTTTTTCATAAACTCACCTCTGCGTTATACGATCGTAGCGTTTGTCGAGCCCGATGAGCAGGTATAAAACGCTGGCGATCGCCAAAACGACGGCTAGGAGTCCGAGAACAAAGAAGGTGATCATTTCGCCCCACATGAAAATTCCGACCATACCGAAGAGTCCGTATCCGACCGAAAGAGCAAATCCGACGAACAAAACGACGAACGTCGAAACGTTACCGACGTTGAGTTCGCCGTCGCCGCCGATCGCAAAGCTCGGACGCGTCGTGTCAAGCCGCACGCCGAAACAAGTCAACGCGACGGAGATGAAGAACGCTATCGCAAACGAACTGAACGCGAATTTCGCGGCGACCTGCCCCGTCAACCAAACGACGAACGCGGTAATCAAAATCGAAGCCGTGGAAACAAGTAAATACAAGCCGATCTTAACGAGCATTTGCGTCCGATACGGGATCGGCGTGATCTTCGTCAGATAGAAGGTTTCCCCTTCGCGCGACACGGAGGACGCGGCGAAAGAAAGAATGATCGAGCAGAAAACGAGCATGACCATCAAGGACAGCGCCGGAACGATGACCGAGCCGATCGAATCTTCGCCCATGCTCGCCGCGAGTTTGTTACAGGAATAGACCATAACGGGCGCGGCGACCGCCATACAGAGATACTGGAAACTGTAATTGCTCGAACGGAAAATGTCGAGATATTCGCGGCAAAAATACGCCGTCGTCGGCTTGCGAACGCGGTTCTTCGTGACTTTCGTAAACGTAAAGCCGCCGCCTTCGATGTCGCGCAGGATTGTGTTCAAATAATGGATCTTATTCAAAAAGTATGCGCCCACCGCAAGCGAAGTTACGACGAAAAGCGAAAGCAAGCTGCTTCCGAGGCGCCATTTGCCGATCAGCATATACGCGTACCAGTTGGAAGGATACACGAATTCCGACGCCTTCGAAACGATCTTCAAGGTGTCCTTGCTGAAAAAGCTCATCGCTTCTTCTTTCATATAGTCGACGACGCTCTGCACGACGTGCATATAAAAACCGAACCCGACCGCGACCAAGATGATCGAAACGATCAAAGAAAGGGTAAACATATTTTTCGTGCGCGAAGTCAGCTGCATGACCGGAATTGCGAGAAGGTTCGACACCGACAAAGGAAGGGTGATACAGAAGACCAAAACGACGGGAAGCAAAGCGTAGTAAGACCAATGTTGCGCCGTTTCCATGCCGAACATGATCAAAACGGGCAATTCCATTATGAACGTAAAAAGGATCTGATACACGACGAAGACCGAGATTTTGGAGATAAAGACCGCCGTGGGCGAAACGGGAAAACGCATCATCAATTCGTTATCGCCGCTTCTGAACAGGTTCTTTATGACCGAGCTGATTCCGAAAAAGATCAACACGAGTTGGCTGATCGCGAGGAACAGAACCAAGAATTCGGTGCTCATCTCATACAGCACGAAGAGCTGGATCAACTGCTTCACGCCGAAGATATACAGCGCGTAAACGACGGCGGCGAAAGCAAGGATCACGAGGATTTTGAGGACGGTCAAAACGGGTTTTCCGGTTCCTCTCGCGCCGAAACGGGATTTGAATTCCAAACGGAATAAGGTCATCAATTCTTTCATGCTTTATTCTCCGCCATCGTGAATCCGCGGAAGATCGTTTCGAGTTCTTCCCTCTTTCCTTCTTCGTGCAGATCGACTAACGCGCAAAGCTCGCCGTCGTGAATGATCGCGACGCGGTCGCAAAGTTTGCTGACGAGGTCGATGTTATGCGAGGAGAAGAAAACCGTGTTTCCGTTCGCCGTGTGCGTCTTCATCTCGTCGATGATATCGAACATGGATTGCGGATCCAAACCGACCATCGGTTCGTCCAAAACCCACAAGCGCGGGTTATGGATCAGAGCGGCGATGATGCAGATCTTTTGCTTCATACCGTGCGAATAGCCCTTGATCTGGCGATCGACCGCAAAGGAGATCTTAAACATTTTCAGGTATTTGTTCATGCGCTCGGTGCGCGCTTCGAGCGGAACGCCGTACAAATCGGCGATATAGTTGACGTACTCTCTGCCCGTCAATTTTTCGTAAACCGAGTGGTTATCCGGCACGTATCCGATGCTTTTCTTCGCATTGATCGGATCCTTTTTCATATCGTGGCCGCAGATCACGATGCTTCCTTCGTCGTAAGGATGAATGCCCGTGATACATTTGATCGTCGTGGATTTACCGGCGCCGTTTTGACCGAGGAAACCGAATATCTCGCCTGCGCGGACGTGCAACGTCAGATCGTTGATCGAATAGCGTTTGCTGTTGACGTACTTCTTTTTGAGATGGTCGATCTTCAAAGTGATCTCTTTCTCTTCCGTCGATTGCTCGATCTTTTTGTTTTCCTGTTCCATGTTATCCTCCTCTTTCGGATCCGTCCGATTTGACGGATTTATTATATCGAAGAAAGGCGCTATCGCCTATCCTTTCGTTTCAAAAAAATTTCTCTGCTTGTTTCGCTTTGGTGGAATTCGCCTTTTATCGCTCTCGCCGAGCGAGAATTCGTCGTTTCGCGCCTTTACTGCCAGCTGACCTCTCCGTCCTTACGGATGTTGCCCCATCTTCCGTCCTTCTTGACTCTGCCGTATCCTTCGCCCGTAAACGGAGTCGCGGCGTCGTAAATAAAGGGAACGGTTTCCTTACCGGTCAGATCGATATAGCCGCATTTCTCCCCCAAAGAAACGTTCGCCCAACCTTCGGAAAAGCTGCCGGCGGTGTCGTACTTATACGGAACGACGAGTTCGTTTTCGCGATTGATGTAGCCGAAAAGCCCGTTCATCTCGACCGCCGCCATATCTTCTTTGAAAGCAAGCGCTTCGGTATAGAT
>DBVY01000050.1:0-6061 GCA_002308575.1 Christensenella sp. UBA1252 | reverse complement strand
CGCGTTGCCTTTGTTTTTGGAAGAAACTTCTTTTTTCGGCGGCTGTTGCGGTCTGCTCTCGTTTTGGCGAGGCTTCTCGTTTTTGGCTTGGCGATCGTTTCCGCCCCTGCGCTCGTTTCCTTCGCGGCGATCTTTTCCGTCACGGCGGTCGCCGCCGTCGTTTNNTTCTGCCCTGCCTGCGTTCGTCGCTCGGGTTCCTTTGCTGGCGCGGAGAGCCCGCGTCGGGTTTTTCGGCTTGCGCTTCGTCCGGACGGAACGTCACCCCGAGGGGCGAAATCGCGTTCTGCAATTCGAACAGCTTCTTTTTGTTGAAGTTTTGAACTTTGAACATATCCGTTTTGCGGCGAACGGCAATATCCCGAACGATCAAAACGCCTCCCTTTTTCAGGATCTCCAAAGTTTCCACCGAAAGGTTCAATCCTTCGACGGACATTGCAAGCACGTCCTCCGCATAGGGCGGCGCGTAATTGTCGGCTTGCGCTTGCGGTCTTTTATGGAACCGCCTCGAATTATTCTTTCCCATAGTTACTCCTTATAGATGTTTTTGCGTCTTCTTCCGGCGCGGAGGATCAAAAGGGTCGCGATGCTCGCCGTCACCGTAACGACGAAAATAACGATCGCGAGCGTTTGTCCGCCCGAAAGCCCGCCCGTTCCGAGATAACGGGTCAACGCGTAACAGGTCTTGCCTTTAAAAAGGACTTTTGTAAATTCTTTTTCTTTGTCGATCGGTTCGAGCGCATAGAGTTCCGTCCCGTCGGAAAGGCGCGCCGCCTCTTCGCTTTCGACGCTTGCGTCCAGATACAGAACGACGGTCTGCCCGAGCTTATCGGCTTTGATCTTCACTTTATAGCGGTTGATGGGTTCGGGTTCGTCGTCCACCGAAACGACGGCGTTGATCAAAACGTAAGCGCTTTCGCCTTGGTAGGTCACGCGATAAAAGCCCCATTCGTCCGCGCCCGAATCGCCGACCGCAACGACGGCGTCCACCGTAAACACTTCTTCTTTCCCGAGCGACTTAAACAAAGGTTCGACGCCCTTCTCGATCTCGATATAGGACGGAATCCTGTAAAGATCGACTCCGATCTTCGTGTGCAAACAGCGCGCGCGCCTAACCGCCGACGCGCCTTCACGGAAAATCGTAACGTCGTTTTTCGGAAGGTACGCGGTTCCCTTTTCGGTTTCCACGCGCAAATATTCGTTTCCGCCGTACGTCAAAGACGCGTAGCAAACGAGTTTTTTGCCTTTTGGCAAATAGGTCACGTCCTCAAAATTATCGGGCGCGACGTATGCGATCGAAGATTCCGCCGTGACCTCGCAGATGAAAACGGGGAACGCGGTCGGCGCTTCGTCCTTGAAATCGCTGTCCTCTTCGGTCACGACGCCGAAAACGTTTTTCCAGAAGAATTGAACGTTATGATCGGCGGTCATATAAACCGTTCCGTCCTTTCCGATCTCGATCGACGCGTATCGTTTCGCGTTTCCGATCGGAAGTTCGGTCGGGCTGAAATAGCCGGCAAGCGTGCGATAATAGCGGATCAAATGGCCGCCCTCGGTCAGTAAAAACATATTGCCGCGATAATCGACCGCGAAATCGGAGATCGCCTCGGGCACGTTCAAAGAACCCGAAAGCGGGTCGCCGTCCTGCGTAAACGCGCGGATCACGCCGCCCGCGTACGCATACACGACTTTTCCGCCGATACCGACCGCGAGCGTTTGAACGGGAGCGTCGAACGCATGCAACTTTTTGAACGCGCTTTCCTCCGCATTTTTTACGTAAAGAACGTTGCCGGCGTTCGCGAAGATCGAGCCGTTCGCCGAAGCGGCGACCGAAGTGATCGCGCCGCCTTCGAGCGCATATTCCCGATCGAAGAGCAAACCGCGGAATTCGAGAAGAGAATTGCCGCTCGCAGCGAAGAAAGAGCCGCCCGCCTTCGCGATCGCGCCGACCGTTCCGATCGGATAACCGCCGAGCGCTTTCGCCGAGCCGTTTTCGAAGACCGTGATGCGATTGTTTTTATCCGCAACGGCGATCACGCCGTCCTTGACGCTGAGCGCGGTCGGTGCATCCAACCTGCCGACGTTCTTTCCGAACGAACCGATAAAGCGCAAAAACGAGCCGTCCGTCGCGGAGAAGGCTTTGACGGCGGGATAGGAATCGTCGATCGCGTACAAAACGTCGCTCGCGACCGCGAAATCGCAAACGGAAGCAACCTTGTCGTCCTTATCGCCGACGGGAAGAAAAGCAGAGGAAAGATCGCCTTTGCAAACGTTCTTGTCCTTCAAATAGAAAAGTCCGTCCCCGTACACGGAGAAGTTTCTCGCCGAACCTTCCAACCCGGAAGCGACGTCCGCGACTTCGGTGTATTCGCCGCTTTGCTTTTTCAAAATCTTCCCGAAAACGGTGCGGAAATATAAGCTTTCGCCTTCCGCGAAAAGATACAACGACCATTCGCTCATCGAGGGAACGGAAAAACTCGTTGCGAATTCGCCCTGCCCCGTAAAGTTATAGACGAAGACCTCTTTCATATCGGACAGGACGTACAGTTTCCCCGCCGAATAGGCGATATCGGTCACGTTCGAAAGATGCGGATCGAATTCGAGCTTCTCGCCCGCGATCGAATAGCGCAGGATCTTCGCGTTCGAATCCACGGTCGAATTTTCGCCGCCGAGCAAAAACAGGTGCTCGTCCGATGCGCAGAGCGCGTAGCAATACTTCGCGCTGACCGAGAAAGACGAGATCGAATTCTCTTTGATAATCACGATCTTTCCGTCGTCGAACACGGCGGCGTTTTCGCCCCACGCCGCGATCTTGGTTGGCGCGGAAAACGCGTAATAGTCGGAGATCAAAAACCCGGACGCAGGCGTTTCCGCGTTCGCGCGAACGCAAAAAAGGCATTGACCGAACGTCAACGCAAAAACGAAAAGGAAAATGAAAACGATGATCGGGGGATCAGCTTTCGGCCGCCTCATTTAATCTCGCAACCAAATCGTCCACGTCCACCCCGTGAACTTCCGCGGCTTGCTCAACCGTTTCGCCGCGCGCAAACGCACAACCCAAACAATGCATTCCGACGCCCATTAGGACTTCGGCGATCGCTTCGGAGTTTCCCTCTCTGATGGCTTCGCTGATAAGCATGTCTTTCGTAATATTCGCCATAACCAAACCTCCTTGGTGCTTTTATTCTAACACAAAACGGAGTTTAACACAACGGAAACACGCGTTTTTATATTAAATAATATAAATCTGCCGTTTTTTGTCGTTTTTGCGCTCTTTTCGCCCGAGCGAATAGTCCCGATCCGCCCGAAATATAAATAGGTAACCCCGAAAACGATTCGGAAAACAGCGAGGTGTTTATGAAAAAAATAACGGATCACATTGCAAAAGAAGTCGTCACGGTCGCGGAAGCGAAGATCGCGGGCGTCGTAACGAACGCAGGCGTAAACGAAAAACTCGGACGCGTTAAAGGTTGGATCGTCTGTTCGGACGAGAGCGATGCAAGCCTCTTCGTCGAACTCGGGCGCGTGGTCGGCGACGAGGACGCTTTGACCGTTCGCTCTGAAAACGCTTTGAAAAGCGGCGCGCGGATCCCCTGCCCGCTCGGCGCGAAGATCTTCGACAGTTGCGGGCGCGCGGTCGGTATTCTCCGCGATCTCGTTTTCGACGAAATCACGGGCGCGAGCGAGGCGCTTTTGACGGACGACGGAGAGCTTTCCCCTTCTCTCGTGATCGGCGCGAGCGAAAACGCCGTCGTCGTCCGCGCGGCGGAGCACGAAAACAGGTCTTTCAAAAAGATCGGCGCAAGGTCGATAAAAGCGTCGAAAAACGTAAAAACGCCTGAAATATCCGAACGAAACGCATTCGTTGAAGATCATACTTTCGCGCGCGAAGACGAGCGCGCGCAAGAAAACCTCCCCGATCTTCCGAAAACGAACCCGAAAACAGAGAACGAAATATCGAGCGAAAATTCGGATATTTCCGACGAAAACAAAAAAATGGATTATCTCGGAGATTACGGGTTTTTGCTCGGCAGAACGCTTTTGAAAAACGTATTCTCGGACGGAGAGATCCTCGCGAAAAGAGGGGAAACGGTCAGCGCGCGTATCATTGAGGACGCGCGCGATATGGGGAAACTCGTCGAATTGACGGTAAACAGCAGAAAAGGATGAAAAAGCTCCTTTTCGCGGCGTTGCCCTTTCTCTTGATCCTCGTCGTTTTCCTCCCGTCCTGTGCGAAAAAGAGCGCGGAAGCGCCTCGCCCCGTCTATACGGTCGAATCGGAACTCGACGCGAAAGAAAACGCGCTTGCCGTAAAAACCGATATCAAATTCACGATCCCGCAAGACGGGCTCTCCGCCGTAAAACTTCGTCTGTTTGCGAATGCTTATTCCGAAGGGAGAATGCCCGTAACGGCGGAAAAGAAAAGCGCGGCGTATCCGCAAGGCGCATCCTACGGCGGCGCGGAGATCCTTTCCGTTTCTTCGAGCGCAGGGGTCAAAGAGTATTCGGTCGGCGTTGAGGACGCAACCGTTTTGACCGTGCGTTTTCCCGAAAAGAAAGCAAAAGGCGACGAGATCTCTCTGTCGATCGAAGAAACCGTGCGCCTTGCGACCGTCAAACACCGCCTCGGCGCTTACGGCGGCTATTACAATCTTTCGGGATTTTATCCCGTCCTTTGCCCGTTTTCGGACGGAAAATTTCGAACGGACGACTATCTCCCCTACGGCGACCCCTTTCTCTTTGTTACGTCCGACGTTTCTCTTACGCTGACCGTTCCGGTCGGATTCGAAGCCGCGGCGTCCGCCTTCCCTCTCGCTCGGGAGCGGCAAGGGAAAAAGACGACTTACCGCTTCGCACTTGAAAAGGCGCGCGATTTCGCGGTCGTTGCGTCCGATCGCTTCCAAATGGCAGAAGCGGAGGAAAGCGGCGTTCCGATCCGCTACTATTACGAAAGCGACAAGAAAAGCTCCGACCTGCTCCAAACGGCGGCAACGGCGGTTCGAATATTTAAGGAAGCCTTCGGCGACTATCCATACGCCGCCCTGACCCTCGTTTCGGCGCCCTTTGCGGAAGCCGGAATGGAGTTTTCGGGTCTTGCGCTCCTCTCGAACGAGCTCTCGAACGCCGCGAAAAAGCAAACGGCTGTGCACGAGATCGCGCATCAATGGTGGTTCGGTAAGGTCGGATTCGATCAATACCTCTCCCCGTGGATGGACGAAGGACTCTCCGAGTACGCGACCGCCTATTATTATAAGGCTATCGGCGCGGACTCCGCGTTTCGAACGATGCTTGCGGACGCGGAAGAGGAGTATTCGATCCGCTTTGCGATCAAAGGAGCCGAGGCTTGCCGATTGGACTCCGCCCTCATAGACCTCGCAAGCGGCTATTACGAGATCGCCTACTGCAAATCCCTGCTCCTCTTTTCCTCGCTCGCCGAGCTGAATGGTTACGACGCCTTCAACGCCGCCCTGCGCGCTTTCGCGGACGAATACGCGGGCAGAGTCGCTTCCCCCGAAAACCTGATCGACGCCCTTTCCCGCTCGCTCGAAAAAGACCTTGCGCCCTTCTTCGACGTCTGGCTCGGCGCCGATCTACCGGCGGTTTAACGGTTTTTCCTTTTCACCTATAATCCGTCAAGGTTCGAAATCGAATAAAAAAAATGGGGGTTGCAATGCGCCAAAAATCGTGATATACTATCTTCACTTGGGCATGTACCGGCTTCGACGTGGAGCGAGGTGGCAGTTTAAGCACGTAGCAGGCTCGTCTGCTTTATAACGGAACCGTTCTTAAAATAAAGGACACCAAATCTTTTGAAATGATGGCTGCTTAATGCGCCATCTGTCGAACCGATGGACCTACGACGTCGAATTCGGCATCATTATTGTAGGGAACGGCTCTTATGCGTCGCCGTGCGCGTAAGGCTGAAAGTTGCGGCTTGGAACGCTGTGGCCCGCTTACGGGCAGCAACGAACGACAACAAACGTAAGATAAACGTGTAGAAAGAATTGAGGCTTCCTTTACGGACCGGGGTTCAACTCCCCGCATGTCCACCAAGTTAGCAAAA
>DBVY01000020.1 GCA_002308575.1 Christensenella sp. UBA1252 | reverse complement strand
TCGAGATTTTGGGAGCAATACAAGCGCGTGACGTTGCCCGAGATCTTTAAGGTCGACCTTTCGGAAAAACTGTACGAATTAAAGCAAAAGCTTCTCGCAAAGAACAAAGGTTGATTTAATCGTCGGTAAATCCGCAAGTATCGTTCATTTTTTGCGCGGCTGTTTCTTCCTCGAAAAGAGACGCCGCGCTCATTTTTTCTTCGGTGGGGCGGATTGTCGATTTGTTTTTGGAGCGCTCGATTCGTTTTTGTTCTTTTCGATAGCTGATCTCCGCGGGATCTCCTTCGCTTTTGACGTTCAGATCGCGATTTGCTTTTTTTATAAACGCATCGCGAAAAGAGTAAACGTAAGCGTCGAGATCCTCGATCACCGAGTCCGCGTTGTTCCCGTTCAAACCGCGCGCAAACGCCGTCCATTTGTTTTTAAAAGCGAGCAATCTGTCTTCTTCCAACGCGATCTTTTCTTCCATTTCTTTTTCGATCTTTCCTTTGATTTCCAACGCCTCTAAGATCGCGCCCGAAACACGCTCTTCGTTTCTTCTGTACTCCGCGTTTTTCGCGTACAAATAATCGTTTTCCTGTTTCAACCTTTCCACACAATCTTCAAGTTCGCGGATCTTCGCTTCATTATGCTCCGTCAGCTTTTCCAAGTATTCGTTTACTTGTTTTTTATCATAACCGTGCACGGCGTTTTTGAATCTCGTCATGGTTTCACCTCACGCTCATTATAAAGGCGGGAAACGAACGAAAAAGGGCGTTGTTTTTTCGTTTTGGTCGTAAAACGATCGATTATGTCGATTCCGTATCGCGGGCGATCGTTTGAATCGCTCGAACGAGCGCTTCGGCATTTCTTTTCGAGTTGTTGAAACCGATACTCGCGCGGATCGCACCGCCTTTCGGGCTTCCGATCGCTTTGTGGATCAACGGGGCGCAATGCAAGCCGTATCGAACGCCGATCCCGAATTCTTCGTTCAATCGGTCCGTAACTTCGGCGTTATTTGCCTCTTTCAAAGCAAACGTAACGATCGGGCTTCCCGGAACGGAATAAAGGTTGATTCTTCCGATTTTTCCGAGTTCTTCGTGTAAAAAGCAGGAAAGTTTTTTCGTCTTTTCTTCGATAGATGAGAAATGATCTTTCGTCCAAAGGAGTCCTTCTTTCAAAGCTGCGATACCAACCGTGTTCAGCGTTCCCGATTCGAGGCTTTCGGGCGGGTAAAAAGGTTGGCGCAAATTGTCGCTTTCCGTTCCCGTTCCGCCGTAATTGATCGGATTGACGAAGATTTTTTTGTTAAAGACGAGAAAGCCCGTTCCCGAAGCGCCGTGCAGACTTTTGTGTCCCGCACCGGCGAGCAGGTCGATCCCGCATTTTTCCATATCGGTCGGGATATGCCCGAGCGATTGCGCGCCGTCCACGGAAAGAAGAATTCCGTGTTTAGAAGCGATTTCCCCGATCTCCGATAGGGGCGGCGCGTAGCCCGTCACGTTGCTCATTCCCGTAACGCAAATCAAATAGGTTTTTTCGTTGATCGCGCGTTCGATCGCATGCACGTCGAGTGTTCCGCTTTTTGTTGGTTCTACGATCGTTAAGGCGATCAAACCTTCCTTTTTCAGCATATATAGCGGGCGCAGAACGGAATTGTGCTCAAACGCCGTCGTTATGACATGCCCGCCGAGTTTCGCCGTGCCGAGAATCGCGAGATTTAAGGCTTCGGTGCAGTTTTTTGTGAACGCAACGGAATGATGCTTCGCGTTTACGAACGATAAGAGGTCTTCGCGCGTTTGTTGGATCATAATCGCCGCTTCAATCGCGTCGCGGTGACTGCTTCGCCCGGGATTCGCGCTCTTTTTCATTGCTTTTACGGCGGCGCGGATCGCTTTCTTCGGCTTGTATCTCGTGGTTGCGGCATTGTCGAAATAGATCATAGAAACTTTCTCCTTTTTCGCTAATATATTATATTGAGAACCGTCGATCCCGTGTCCCTACATACGTTACAAAGGAGAAAAAAGAATGAATGATATCATAGCGGTTTTTAAGTCCAGAAGGGAAGCGATCGAATTCGGAACGGCGATGCGTCGAAACGGAGCGCGGGTTGCCGCGGTCAACACGCCTTCTAGGATCTCGTCCGCTTGCGGATTGTCCGTAAGATTTCGCAGAAACGACTTGCGAACGGCGCAAAGAGTGCTTTCCGAAGGGGATTACTTTTCGTTTAAAGGGTTTTATAAAATTTAGCTTCCGTCGGGCGCGGTTCGCGCCCTTTTTTTTATCCGTCCTTTTGTGTGAATCATCAACAAACCGTTGAGAAAAAGGCGAAATTATGATATATTCTATGTATGGATACGCAAAAAATCGTTCGAGATCTCGAAACCATGCATCCGAACGCGGAATGCGAACTTGTTTTTTCATCGCCCTTCGAGCTTCTCGTTGCGGTCATTCTTTCCGCGCAATGCACGGATAAACGCGTCAACGTCGTAACGAAAGAGCTTTTCAAAACGGCGAACACACCCGAAGCAATTGTCGCAATGGATACTGTAACCCTCGAAAACGCGATCAAAAGCTGTGGGTTCTATCACGATAAAGCGAGGAACGTAAAGGGTGCCGCACAGGCGATCTTGGATCGTTTCGGCGGGGTAACGCCTTCTTCTCGCGAAGAGCTTGAAACGCTTCCCGGCGTCGGCAGAAAAACGGCGAACGTCGTGTACGCCGTCGCGTTCGGCGGTGACGCATTCGCCGTCGATACGCACGTTTTTCGTTTGAGTCATCGGCTCGGTTTGTCAAACGGAAAGGATCCGATGGCGGTTGAAAAAGATCTGTGCGCGGCGTTCCCGCAAAAGAGTTGGGCGCACGTGCATCATCTATTGATCCATCACGGGCGTTACGTTTGTCGCGCGAAAAACCCTTCGTGTGCGGAATGTTTGTTAAAGGATCGTTGCGAGTTTTATGCCGAAAACAATCGGTCGATTTCATAACGGAGAGTAAGAAAGTTATGTTTTTGGATTACGTAAATATCTATGCGAAAGCGGGAAACGGCGGCGACGGAAAGGTCAGTTTCCACCGCGAAAAATACGTGATGTGCGGTGGTCCGGACGGTGGTGACGGCGGCAGAGGCGGTTCGGTCATCTTCGTTGCGGATTCTTCGCTTACGAGTTTGATCGATTTTAAGTTTAAGAAGCATTTTCGCGCGGAAAACGGCGCGCCCGGCGAAGGGGCAAATTGTTTTGGAAAGAACGGGCAGGATCTGATCGTCAAAGTTCCGACCGGAACGATCGTAAAAGATAAAGAAACGGGCGGGATCCTTGCCGATATGTTTAAAGACGGCGAACGAAAAGTCATTTTGAGAGGCGGAAAAGGCGGCAGAGGAAACGCTCGTTTCGCAACGCCGACGCGTCGCACGCCTTCTTTTGCCGAGCTCGGCGAAGTCACGATCGAAAGGACGTTGACGCTTGAACTCAAAACGATTGCCGATATCGGTTTGATCGGTTTTCCGAACGTCGGAAAATCCACCCTTCTTTCGGTGTTGACGAATGCGAAACCCAAAATTGCGAATTATCATTTTACGACGCTTTCCCCGAATCTCGGCGTCTTAAAAGCGTATGAGAAGAGTTACGTGATCGCCGATATCCCGGGCTTGATCGAAGGCGCCGCGGAAGGGCTTGGACTCGGTCATACCTTCCTGCGCCACGTGGAGCGCGTCCGTTTGCTTGTCCACGTTGTTGATATTTCCGGCATAGAAGGCAGAGATCCCGCAAGCGATTACAGAGCGATCCGCGAGGAATTAAGGCAATATAACGAGCGCCTTTCCTCGCTTCCCGAGATCTGCGTTGCAAATAAATCCGATCTTTTGCTGGAAAAAGAAAAACTTTCGGAATTTACGGAAAAGACGGGAGTTTCTCCGATTTTGATCTCTGCGGTTTCGTATGATAATATCGACGAATTGATCAAAGCGATCTTCGCGAGAATGGAAACTGTGCCCGAAGCCGCGCCGATGGATTTCATTCCTTTTGAATATCCGAAGAGCGATCCGGATGAATTCTCCGTCGAGAAATTATCCGACGGAAGTTTCGAGGTTACGGGCGGGCTTGTGGAAATGTTGATCCGTAAGATCGTTTTGAGCGACGTGGAAAGTAACCGCTATTTCCAAAATATATTAAAAGAAAAGGGCGTGATTGCGCGCCTCAAAGAGCTCGGCGCCAAAGACGGCGACACGATCATCGTCGGCGACGTCGAATTTGAATATTGGGAGTAAACTATGAACAGTAAAATGAGAAGTAAATTGATTTCCGTCGCCATGACGACGCCCACGACCGTGCAAATCGGAAAAAACGGTTTGACCGAAACGGTGATCGACCAGATCAACGAATCGCTTGAAGATCACGAGCTTGTTAAGATCTCCGTGCTTCGTTCCGCCGACCAAAGCGCAAAAGGAATGATCGCGGAAGTTGCCGAAAAGACTTCCTCCGAACCCGTTCAGGCGATCGGAAACAAGATCGTCTTATATCGCGTATCTCACAAAGAAGGGATCAAGCATATCCTTCTCGACGAAAATTTTAACTGAGGAGATCGTTTCTTCCTTCTCCTTTTTCGCTGAAAGCGAGGGATAGGGCGGCGAGTAGCAGGTTGATAAAAGCGAACGCAATATAATAAACGGCGAAGGGCGTTAAAAGCGCGATCAGCGCGGTCGAAAACCCTGCGAAAATAAAAAATTTCGCGTTTTTTGCCGTTAAAGCGGTGCCAAGCAGAACGCCCGCTTTTTTTCGTTTTCTTTCTCTTTTTTCCTTATCCGGAATCAAATTCCTTTTAAGTAGATATTTATATAATGTTCCTGCGGCAATCACGACGAATCTTTGCGGGATATAAGCCGTTACCGCCAAAGCCTTTCGCTCGGTGTGGTTTGTGAAAGCGTAGATCGTTTCCGCGCCGAAACGGGATGCGATCCGATAGCTTTTCGCAACGTCTTCTTCGGACAGCGCGCCGAATTTGTAGGCGTAATAAAGGATCGCCTTTTTCCCGTCCTTTTCGATCAACGTGCCGTCGTTTTCGGATGAAACGTTGTAATCCGTCCGCAAGGACGTTTCCACGAGTGCTTTTAAGAAATCGTTTCCGTTCAGCAAGACAGAGCGAATGAAATCTCTTTTCGAGAGTTTGTCTTTCGGCGTTTTCGGCTTTTTGATTCGTAAAAACATTACGATGATTCCGACGGACAGCGCGGAGCAGATCGCCGCATAGACGAACGATTCCGTGATACGGAAAAACACGAGGAACAAAACGAAGGCACCGAGTAAGACCAAAATGATTGCATCAAAAAGCTTTCCCATAAAAAAAGGATCTCCTGTTTTCATTCTTTCCAAAACGTCGAATTTTACGCGTTACAATATTGAAAAGATTGCTTTTTTATTGTATAATACAACGTATGGTAGGCATTTTCGGCGGAGCGTTCGATCCTCCGCACAAAGAACACGTTTCCATCGTTAAGTCGCTTTGCGAAAACGGTCTTTTCGAAAAGATCGTCCTTTTGCCGTCCGGCAACTCTCCGCATAAAGATTCGCTTTCTCCCTATTCGTCCAGAATACGAATGATCGAAGCCGCGTTTCGGGGGTTGCCCGTTGAGATCAGCGATGCGGAATGGTCGTTCAGTGGGCGCGCGTATTCTTCCGTGATCCTTCCCGAAATGAAAAAACGCTATGGGGAGATAGGCTTTATTATCGGAGGCGACAGCCTTCTCGCATTTCGAACTTGGCACGAGCCGAAAGCGGTGCTCGCCGTATGCCCGATTTTCGTTGTTCCGCGGGGCGACGAAGAGATCGACTCTTTGCGCGCTTTTGCCGAGGATTTGACAAACGAACTCGGTGGATCCGTTGAGATTTTATCGAACGTAAAAGGGAAAGACGTTTCTTCTTCGTTGATTCGTGCCGCGATCGAGCTTGGAGAAGAAACGGAAGACCTTCCGATCGGCGTCAGAGAAATCATCGAAGAAGAAGGTCTGTATTCGGAAAAAAGAAAAATGGCGGAGAAAGTAAAATCTTCGCTTCCCGAAAAAAGATGGAAGCATACGTGCGGCGTCGTCTTAACGGGGATCAAAATGGCGGAACTGTACCATATCGATAAAGAAAAGGCGTTTACCGCTTGTTTGTTGCACGATTGTATGAAGTATTCGGAGATCGTCCATAAAGGCGTTCCCGAGGATGCTGTCGGAACCAAAGTTATGCACGCGTTCAACGGTGCGGAAGAGGCGAAGATCGGCTTCGGCGTAACCGATGAAGACGTGATCGCCGCGATCCGATATCATACGACGGGGCGCGCCGCGATGAGCGATCTCGAAAAACTCGTATATCTTGCGGACGTTGTCGAACCGAATCGAACGTACGATGGAGTGGATGAGATCCGCGCCGCCGCTTTTCGTGATTTAAACGAAGGGTTCGTCCTTTCTCTGAAAAGGAGTTACGAACTTTTGCTTCAAAGGGAAAAACCCATTTATTATTTAACGGTAGAGTGCTACAATTATTATTGCAAATAGCCGATTCGAAAAGAACGCAAACGCGTTCGAAGGAGAAAGATGGAAACGAAAGAATTGATCGAAAAGATAGTTAAACTCTTAAAAGAACACCATTGCAAAAATATCGTCGTGATCGACGTGAAAGATAAAACGGACGTCACTGAGGCGTACGTCGTTTGTTCCGCGCGAAATCCGAACCTCGGCAGGGCGGCGTACGACGAAACGACCGGAAAACTCGAAGAAGAAGGGATCTTCGCGTCGCGTGCGGACGGATTAAAGGACGGCAGATGGATCGTGATCGATTACAGCCGCGTGATCGTTCATATCTTTCATACGAGTATGCGCGACCTTTATCAATTCGAAAAGCTTTGGGCGAATGAGGACGGATCGAACGTAACCGTCGTGGAGGAAGAATAGTTTTTACTCTTTTTCCCATACTGCCCGTATGATGCGGTTATTGGGAGCGGCCCTTGCGCTCGCGGCGATCCTGCCGACGGGAACGAAGATCGAGGGGATCAAAAGCTACGCGGTCTATATCGGAGAAAACGAAGCGATCGTCGCCGTCGTGCCCGAAGCCTACCCGAGTTTAAAGGAGAAACAAGCTCGGCTCTTGCAGCTTGCAAAGGAGTTTTCCGCTTATCTGGATCGCCCCGTCGTCCTGACGGAGGACAGTTTGGCGTTCGCCGCGATCCGTAGGATCGAAAAAAGAGGAAGGTCTTCGGATGTTCGATATCTATTGAAACGGTTGGAAAAGATCCGCGCTTCCTGTTACGTTTCTTAAAAGAGAGTTCGCTCTCTTTTTTTTATGAAATTATTGCGACTTTCTTCGCGTTCGTTTATAATGAATGCAGGTGAGTCTATGCCGTTTTTACCCGTTACGAAAGAAGAATTGAAGGGAGAACAACCCGATTTCGTTATCGTTTCCGCCGACGCGTACGTCGACCATCCCTCTTTCGGTCACGCGATCATCGCGCGATTGATCGAGCGGGAAGGTTTTTCCGTCGCGATCCTCGCGCAACCGCAAAACGACGCGGATTATAAGCGTTTCGGCGAGCCGAGGATCGGGTTTATGGTTTCGAGCGGCGTCGTGGACAGTATGGTGAATAATTACACGGTCGCCAAGATCCGCAGGACGACGGACGTTTACAGCGAAGGCGGTGAATACGGTCGCCGTCCCGACCGCGTCGTTACGGTTTATACGAAAGCGCTGAAAAGATTGTTTCCGACCGTACCCGTCGTGATCGGCGGGATCGAAGCGAGTTTGCGCCGTTTCGCGCATTACGATTATTGGGCGGACGAAGTTATGCCATCGATCCTCGTTTCTTCGGGCGCCGATCTGTTGATGTACGGAATGGGGGAACGCCCGTTATGGGATATACTGCGCCTCGTTAAAAAAGGAGTGCCGCTTTCTTCGATCAAAGACGTTCGCGGAACCTCGTATCATTCGGAATTTTCCGCACTTTCTGAAAAGATGCAAGCGCAATTGAAAGAAAAGGCGAGGTTTTGTCCTTCGTTTGAAGAAGTCAAAGAAAGCAAAGAAAAGTATGCGAAGGCATTCAAGCTTCAATCCGAAAACAGCGATTACGTGACGGGGGAAATGCTCGTTCAAAAGCACGGTGACGCGTATGTGATACAAAACCCGCCGCAAAAACCTCTCTCGACCGAAGAAATGGACTCCGTTTACGAACTTCCTTTTATGCGGACCTATCATCCTTCCTATAAAAAGGGGGTTCCCGCGATTAAAGAAGTTAAGTACAGTATCAGTTCGGTGCGCGGTTGTTTCGGCGAATGCAGTTATTGCGCATTGACCTATCATCAGGGCAGGCGCGTGCAAAACCGATCTGAGGCTTCGATCGTCAAAGAAGCGGAAAGTTTTACGAAAGATCCCGAATTTAAAGGGTATATTCATGACGTCGGCGGACCGACCGCCGATTTTTACGGTGACGCCTGCGACAAACAAAAAACGCTCGGCGCCTGCAAAGGCAGGCGTTGCATCGGCTACTCCCATTGCCCGAATTTAAAAGTGCATCACGGCGAATATTTGCATTTGTTGCGTTCTCTTCGCGCGATCAAAGGCGTTAAAAAAGTGTTCGTTCGCAGTGGCGTTCGTTTCGACTATATTATGTACGATGAGGATAAAACCTTTTTCAAAGAGCTCGTGGAGCATCACGTCAGTGGGCAGCTCAAAGTCGCGCCGGAGCATTGTTCCGAAAAGGTTTTGTCCTATATGAACAAACCGCCTTTCGAAACCTATTTGAAATTCAAACAACAGTATGAAAAGATCAACAAGGAGATCGGGAAAGAGCAGTACCTCGTTCCCTATTTTATCTCCTCGCACCCCGGTTCAACCTTGAACGACGCGATCGAACTCGCGGTCTATCTCCATTCGATCCATTCCGTCCCCGAGCAGGTGCAGGACTTTTATCCGACGCCGTCCACGAAATCGACCTGTATGTATTACACGGGATTGAATCCGGACGATATGAAGCCCGTTTACGTGCCGCGCTCGAGAGAAGAAAAGCGCGAGCAGCGCGCTCTTTTGCAGTACGGTCGCCCGGAAAACTACGAACTCGTGTACGCCGCGCTCGT
>DBVY01000029.1:8310-8656 GCA_002308575.1 Christensenella sp. UBA1252 | reverse complement strand
GTCGCGGCGGGTTTTTTGCTTGCGATCTTCAGATAAAAAAAGAATATGCTTTTTCGCGCGGCTTCAAGCCGCGCGTTTTTTTTATCCGAAGAAGATCGATTGGAACTTGAACGCGCGTTCGTTCTGTGTTACAATAATAAAAAAGATTTCGGAGGATATCTATGAGCGAAGTATTGGTTGCATATTTCAGCGCAAGCGGGGTAACGAAGCGAATGGCGGAAAGGATGGCATCCCTGCTCGGTGCCGACCTGTTCGAGATCGAACCCTCTGTTTTATACACAAAAGCGGATTTGAATTGGCTGAATCGAAAATCGAGAAGCAGCGTTGAAATGCGCGATCGTTCGTC
>DBVY01000029.1:5390-8233 GCA_002308575.1 Christensenella sp. UBA1252 | reverse complement strand
CCGATTTGGTGGTATCGTGAGCCTTCGATCGTTGATACCTTTTTGGAACAATATGATTTTACGGGTAAAACGATCCTTCCGTTCGTAACGTCCGGAGGCTCCGGCTTCGGTAAAACGGCAGAAAACCTTAAAGCGCTTGCTCCCGGTTCAAACGTTCTGGAAGGGAAAAGGTTTAAAGCGTCCGTTAAAGACGAAGTTATAAAAGATTGGATCGAAGAGATGCTTCCATGAAAAGGATCCTTTTCGTTTGCCACGGAAATATTTGCAGATCGCCGATGGCGGAATACGTTTTTTGCGATCTCGTTTGCAAGGCGGGCGTGGGAGATCGTTTTTCAGTTGATTCTTGCGCGGTTTCCCGTGAGGAGGTCGGGAATGACGTTTATCCTCCCGCGAAAAGAGTTTTGCTCGCACATGGAATCCCGTGCCCGAAACGCGGGGCGAAAGAGTTGACCGTGTCGGATGCGGAAACATCTGATTTGATTCTTTGCATGGATCAAAATAATTTGTATCGCTTAAAGCGGTACGCGGTCGATTTTTCGAAAGTTTCGCTTTTGGGCGAACATGGGCTCGGCGGAAAAGAGATAGAAGATCCTTGGTATACGGATCGCTACGATAAAGTTTATCGCGAGATTGAAACCTGCTGTAAAGCGCTTTTACGTGAGCTTTGTGAAAAAGAATAAACACATTTTTCGATTTCGAGCTGTTTTTCTAAAAATATTTACTATTCGACTCCTTTTATGGTATAATTTTTTTTATAAAAAGGAATATCTTTTTTATACGGCTTTTTGTCAACGATATAAAAAGCAATTGGGAGAAGCATGAAGAACGGGATCTTTATGGCGATCGTCCTCGCCGTTTGGGGTTTCTTGAAATTGGTTTTTAAACTGCTGAAATCGGTCATTCAGGTTCTCAGCAGTCTTATCGTGTTTCTCGGTTTGTATATTCCTCTTTTTTACGTGTTTTTCGGTTTGATTTTGCTTGCGACCACGGATTTTACGTTCGGTGGTACGGGAACGGATCAAATGCTTTATTACATAGGTCTTGGTTTGTGTTGCGTCGCCTCTGCGATCATTACGATCCGCAATCTTTTGATTCGTCCGATTTCTTCGGTCTTCGCGGCTTTTCGAAAAGAAGACGCACCGGCGAGATCTCGTTCGTATCGCGATCGGGATGACGAGTACGATCGCAAGCGTAGGTATGCTTTCGAGGACGAGGGAACGCAAAGGGCGGAGTACAGAAGACGCGACGGCGCTTGTTTCTATCGGGAAGAGGATGATTATGCCTACGACGGACCGTCCTATCGAGATCGTTCGTTTTATCAAAAAAGGAACGAGCGTTTTCCGGAGGATCGTGTCGATGGCTATACGTCCGTCCGAGAAAAGTATTCCTCGCATTCTTCGGATATGTCTTATCGCGAAACAGACCGAAATATCGGCGCCGAAAGACCTTTGATCTATTACAGCAAACGTCGACCGGGCGTATTGGTGAAAGAATACTCGGATCGTTTCGAACTCTTTTCGGAAGATCGAAACGGACAAAGATATCTCGGAACGGAGTATAAGGAAGACTGATATGTTTTTATCTCCGTACGAAAGATCTGTTCCGAACGATTATCCTTCTTCCGAACGCGTTTCTTCCTCCCGAATTTGGGAACTTGATTTTCTTCGCGGATTTACGATTTTTTTGATGTGGATCGATCATTTTATGTTCGATCTGTGCTTCACGTTCTCGGATGTTTGGGCGGAAAAGGGCGGCGCGGCGCGCGCCGTCGCGAAATTCGCTTGCTGTTGGTGGGATCACGGAGAGAGTTGGATCGGTTCGACGCGCGACGTGATCCAAATGATCGCGTTATGCGTGTTCTTCGGGCTTTGTGGCGGTTCCACGATTTTCAGCCGAGACAACGCCGCTCGCACCGCGAAAACGATGATCGCCGCTTCGATCATAACGCTCGGGACGTATCTCNNCCGCCGTTGCGAAATTCGCTTGTTGTTGGTGGGATTCCGGACAAACTTGGATCGGAGCAACGCGCGATACCATACAAATAATCGCTTTGTGCATCTTCTTCGGCCTTTGCGGCGGTTCCACGATTTTCAGCAGAAACAACGCTTCTCGAACGGTTAAAACGATGATGGCGGCGTCCGTCATTACGCTCGGAACTTACCTTGCTTACGTTTTGAACATCGTCGATAAAGGATGGTTGATCACGTTCGGTGTCTTGCATATGCTTTCTTTCGCAACGATCATCGTGTCCGCCGTTTATGCTTTGACGCGGCTTGCGAAAAACAGAGCGGATCTCGTGTTCGTGATCGTTTGCACGGTTCTTTCCGCGGCGGTCTTTGTCGCAGATGCGTTATTGAAGAGGGTCGAGCCGACGCAAGACGGCGTTTTGATGCTTTTTCACAGATCTTTCGCCTACGGAATGAGTATGGGCGACTATTTTCCGTTGATCCCGAACCTCGGGATCGCTTTCGCGGGCGCCGCGATCGTAACATTGTTTTATTCTTCCGGAAAATCGCTTTTGCCGGCTTTGGACGGGAAGTGGAATCGTCCGTTTCGTTTTATGGGAAGACATACGTTGTTGATCGTCATTGTGCATCAAATCGTGAACTTGGCTTTGCTTTCGCTTTTCACCGCTTTGTTCGTAGATTTCGGTAATTTTGTTCTGTTTTGACCGAATTTTTCCCTACGTTTTTTTCGGGATGGAAGAGGATTGGGAGAAGTTTTTTTATCGTTTAGGTTTAATATCCGCTTGACAATTTGCGCGCGCGCGAATTATACTGTGAATTGTTAGAGCCGAGTATCCTCGTGCTTGGCTGTTTTTATCTTTTACAAGGGATGTTTTA
>DBVY01000029.1:320-5301 GCA_002308575.1 Christensenella sp. UBA1252 | reverse complement strand
GGAAAGCTGTTTGATGATTACCATGCGGCGCGCGTTCTTCCCGGGTTCGACGTAAACGCAAAGGTCAAGCTTTTACAAAAATTGAAGGATAAAGCTGAATTGATCATGGCGGTTAACGCGGCGGATCTTCAAAAGAACAAGATTCGCGCTGATATGGGGATCGATTACGGTCATGACGTTATGCGCACGATCGACAACATCCGCGCGCTCGGCATTTTCGTCGGGAGCATCGTTATCACGCAATATGAAAACCAACCTGCCGCCGATCTCTTTAAGAAAAAGCTTGAACTTCGCGGCGAAAGAGTTTATATCCATACTCGTACGCAAGGATATCCGACGGACGTTAATACGATCGTTTCCGACGAAGGATACGGGAAAAACCCGTATATCGAAACGACGCGTCCGTTGATCGTCGTGACCGCGCCCGGTCCGGGTAGCGGCAAGATGGCGACTTGCCTTTGCCAGCTGTATCACGAGAGTAAAAGGGGCGTCAAAGCAGGTTACGCGAAATTCGAAACGTTCCCGATCTGGAACATTCCTTTAAAACATCCCGTAAACGTTGCTTACGAAGCGGCGACCGCCGATTTGAAGGACGTCAACATGATCGATCACTTTCACCTCGAAGCATACGGAACCAAGACGGTCAACTATAACCGCGATATCGAAGTGTTCCCCGTCGTAAAAGCGATTTTGACGCGCATTCTCGGAGAATGTAAGTATCAATCTCCGACGGATATGGGCGTCAATATGGCGGGATACGGCATCGTGGACGACGAAATCGTGCAAGCTGCGGCGAAGCAAGAGATTATCAGACGCTATTATCAAACGCTTTGCTACTATAAGCAAGGAAACGCCGAAATGGAAACCATCAAAAAGCTGGAATTTTTAATGAGCGAACTCGGGCTTTCGGTGGCGGACAGAAAAGTCGTGGCTCCTGCGCTCGAAAAAGCGAAGAAGTGCGGGAAACAGGTCGTTTCTCTCGAATTGCCGGACGGAAAGATCGTGACCGGTAAAACGACGGACGATCTCGAAGCGGCTTCCTCCGCTTTGTTGAATGGGATCAAAGTCCTTGCGGGGATCGCCGATCCGATTAAGCTCATCGCTCCCGCGGTCATTCGCCCGATGGTGAATTTAAAAAAGAAGACCTACAAGGAAAGGCATTATCAATTGAATCCTTCCGAAGTGTTGATGGCGCTTGTCGTCAGCCAAACGAGTAACCACGCCGCGGAGCTTGCGGTTCAACATTTGAAACAATTAAAGGGTTGCGAAGCGCATTCGACCTGTATTTTGAGCGGAGCGGATGAAAAATTGTTCAAGATGCTCGGCATCAATTTGACCTGCGAACCGGAATTCCCGGACGCAAACTTGTATATGTAATCGATCGGTTTGCGTAAAAAGGTGAACCGTTACGAAATGAAGGAGGAAAGTATGGCAAAATCGTTTCTTGAAAAGGCATTTGATTTCGAAGCGCATATCCCCGAAATGGGCATTATCGCAATGGCGGGCGCGCAAGAACTCGGAGAGCGCATTGACAAATATCTTGTTCAATGGTATAATGAAGAAGCGGCGAAGCAGGGCAAGTCTTTTACCAAAAACACGTTTATTATCGATCATGGTTGCTTGCGCTTTACTTCGGGTGACGCAAAGGCTTTGATCAAAGAGTCCGTTCGCGGAATGGATATCTTTATCATTTGTGACGTCGGTAATTACAGCATCCGCTATAATATGTACGGAATGAACGTTCCGATGTCCCCGGACGATCATTACGCCGACTTGAAGAGGATCATTTCCGCAATCGGAGGTAAAGCCAATTCCATCACGGTAATTATGCCGATCCTTTACGGTGGCAGACAACATAAGAGAAGCGCGAGAGAGTCCTTGGACTGCGCGATGATGCTTCAAGAACTCGAAGCGCTCGGCGTAAGCGAATTGATCACGTTCGACGCGCACGATCCCCGCGTGCAAAACGCAGTTCCTCTTATGGGATTCGATAACTTTATGCCTTCTTATCAGATCGTTAAGGCGCTTTTGAAGCGTTTTGACGACCTGCGTTTGGATAAAGATCACTTCATGGTCGTCAGCCCCGATGAAGGCGCAATGAACAGAAATACTTACTACGCATCGCTTCTCGGGCTTGACCTCGGTATGTTCTATAAGAGGCGCGATTATTCGACGGTCGTAAACGGCAGAAACCCGATCGTGGCGCACGAATATATCGGTGATTCTCCGATGGGAATGGACGTTTTCGTGTCGGACGACCTGATCGCAACGGGCGATAGCCTGATCAATCTTGCCTCCCACCTCAAAGAGAGGGGCGCGAACCGTATCTTCCTTTCGGCAACGTTCGGTTTGTTTACGGAAGGCATTCAAAAATTCCGCGAGGCGTATGAAAACAAATTGTTTGATGCTGTGATTACCACGAACTTGACTTACGTTCCCGAAGAGCTCAGACAAGAGCCGTGGTTCATCGAGGCAAATATGGCGAAATACAGCGCGTATATCATCAGCGCTTGCCACCAAAGTTGCTCCGTCAGTAAATTGCTCGACCCGCACGATAAGATCGTGGAACTCGTCGATCGATATAAAAACAAATAAAGGAGATTTTTATGATTATAAAACCGCTTGGGCATTCGTGTTTTCTTCTGAAAGAGAGCACCGGCACTACGGTCGTTACCGATCCCTATTTCAGCGATATAGGGATCAAACTTCCCCCCGTTTCGGCTGATATCGTCACCGTGAGTCACCATCACAACGATCACGATAACGTTAAGGCCGTTTCGGGAAATCCCCTCGTGATCGATTCTCCGGGAATGTTCGAGGTCAAAGGCGTCCATATTATGGGCGTTGATGCAAAACATGACGAACATAACGGAAAACTCCGTGGCAGCAATATCATCTTCAACTTCAGAATGGACGGAGTCAACGTTTGCCACCTTGGCGACGTCGGTCACAAACCTTCGCCTTTAATGATTGAGGCGATCGGGCCTGTGGACGTTTTGTTGATCCCCGTAGGCGGGAATTTCACGATTGACGCCGAAATCGCAAAGGAATACGTCGACAGATTAATGCCGAGCGTTGTGATTCCGATGCACTACAAAAAAGATTCCATCAATCTCGACATTGAGAAGGTGGACGCATTCCTCGACTTTTTCGAAGAGGATGACGTGATGTATGTCGAGTCGAAAGAAATCGAATTCGATCGAGCCGATTTCGACGACGAATACAACACAAAAGTTTTGATTTTCGAAGACTGATTTTCGGTCAATAATTCGAATCGAGAGTTTTTACAAATTGATAAACCGTTTTCTTCATAGCGCTTTCTTGCGCTATGAAGAAACCCTGATTTTTAGGAAACGGCTCGCCTGGCGAGGCTTCTCGTCTATTTCATTTCTCAATCGCATAGTATTTATAAGTCTGTTTCGGCTTATTTTTTCGGAGGATTTTTTATGGAAAACAAAATCAATCTCGGCGAAATCTCACGCGAATACCTGGACACTCTCAGCATACACGAGATCCGTACTTTGGCGCGCGACGTTGGCGTTCCGCATCCTACGTCCTTGAAGAAGCAGGAAATGATCGATAGCATTATCGATATCAAAGAAGGTAAGACTGCGCCGCAACCCGCGAGAAAAGCGGGAAGACCGCCCAAATCCGCAAACGTTTCGGAGAAAGCGGCGTCCGATACGGAAGGTTTAGCGAAGGTTCAAGAAGAAAAAAAGCCTGCGGAAGAAATGCAATCGGCTCCGACCGAAAAAAAACGCACCGGTACGAGGGTTTATTATAACAATTATACTGCCGATTGGATCCCGAAAAACGATCCGGCGGAATCTAAACCGAAAACGAATTACAGCTCGAATCCGAATAGTGATCTCGCAACTTTCGTCGAGCGGACGCGTCCCCGTTCTCGAGATGCCGGATACGAGGTCTTTGCGGATCGTCCGTCGGATCTTGAACGTTTAATTGACCAAAAACAACAACACAATGATTTGCGTGCGACCGAAAGGACGTTCGTTTCGGATTACGATCCCGAATTTTTAGCAACTTGCGAAATTCGTTCCGGAATCCTTGAAGTTCTCCCGGATGGGTATGGTTTTTTACGCGCGAATAATTTCCGAAACAGCTCCCGTGACAGTTACGTCAGCACGTTCCGAATCAAAAAATGCGGTTTGCGCCCGGGCGATATGATCAAAGCGTATTGCAAAGCGTCCGCGGAAGGGAAGCCGCCCGCAGTGATCGCGATCGCCGAGATCAACGGAATGAAAGTGGAAGATTCTTTCAAGCGTCCGAAATTCGACGACCTCGTGCCGATCTTTCCGAATCAAAAACTTCGTTTGGAGATCCCGAACGTTCGAAACGAACTTGCGGCAAGAGCAATCGACTTGATCGCGCCGATCGGAAAGGGACAGCGCGCTATGGTCGTTTCGCCGCCGAAAGCAGGTAAAACCACCCTTTTGAAAATGATCGCGCATTCGATCTCCGTCAATTCGCCCGAAGTGAAGTTGATGGTGCTTTTGATCGACGAGCGCCCCGAAGAAGTGACCGACATGCAGCGTAGCATCAAAGGAGAGGTCATTTACAGCACGTTTGACGAGGAAAGCGACAATCATATCAAAGTCGCGGAACTCGTCTTAAATCGCGCGAAAAGGCTCGTTGAGTCGGGGGAGGACGTTGTGATCCTTTTGGACAGCTTAACGAGGCTTGCGAGAGCGAATAACGTCGTCGTTCCTTCCAGCGGAAAGACGTTGTCCGGTGGCGTAGATCCCGTTTCTTTGTATTTCCCGAAGAGATTTTTCGGCGCGGCGAGAAATATCGAAAACGGCGGCAGTTTGACGATCATAGCAACCGCCTTGATCGATACGGGTAGCCGTATGGACGACGTTGTTTACGAAGAGTTTAAGGGCACGGGCAATATGGAGATCCATTTGGATAGAAAACTCTCCGAAAAGCGCATTTTCCCCGCGATCGATCTCAATCGAAGCGG
>DBVY01000029.1:0-248 GCA_002308575.1 Christensenella sp. UBA1252 | reverse complement strand
GCTTTCTTCGGGCGACAATCAAGAGGCCGCCGAAAGTATTATCAGCCTGATGCAAAAAACGCCGAATAACGAAGAATTGATCAAACAACTGAACTTGCAAGTACTTGCGATGCAAAAGGACGGATACCGCTATTGATAATCTGCGGATCAGAGGCAAGATGTTTCGATTATTTGCGAAATATGCTTGCTTTCGACCCAGCGTTTAGTGTATAGTAAATAGCGATGGAGAGATGGCAGAGAGGTCGAAT
>DBVY01000047.1:7655-8062 GCA_002308575.1 Christensenella sp. UBA1252 | reverse complement strand
ATCAGCGACGATAAGATCAAGATCGTAGACGCGAAAGCGGGCGGCGGGAAGGTCGTCGTCAACAATTGCTACGAGATCGAAAGTAAGGTCGGCGCTTTGGAAAGCGGCAACATCAAAGACCTGATGGCGTTTTCGCAGGCGATCCAAGACTGCATCAATTCGGCAAACATCAAACACACGAATTTGATCTACGTATTGGATAACCCGCGCGTGATCTTCCGTGAAATGGCGGTACCGGACGTCGGGCAGGAAAAGGTCAAGCTGATCGTTGCGAACGAAATGTTCAGCGATAGCAAAATGGCGAATAACACGATCGATTACATCGTGGAAGGTTCGTTTAAAAACGAGGAGGGCAAAAAGCGTTCGCGTATTACCGTTACGTACGTTTCCAACGACGTGATCGATTC
>DBVY01000047.1:7433-7645 GCA_002308575.1 Christensenella sp. UBA1252 | reverse complement strand
ACCGCGGCGACCGAACTCGGAATGCGACCCACGACTTTGGACGTTGCGCCGAATTCGATCAGTAAGCTGATCGAGCGGTTCTGTAAGACCAATCGTCGTGCGCTCGAAGAAACGTTCGTGCTTCTCGATTATAAGGACACGTTCATTTCGCTGTACGTCTTTGACGGCGGTTCGCGCAAATTCTCCAAAAACAGCACGTTGTACGTCGGCGG
>DBVY01000047.1:0-7410 GCA_002308575.1 Christensenella sp. UBA1252 | reverse complement strand
TTGACGAACAATATAAACAGCGTTATCCGTTTCTATGAATCGCGTTCCGGCGTCAACGTGACAGCGATCTATATAACGGGCAACGTAGAGGCGTTGTCGGACAACCTGCTCCAAGGGCTTGCCGAATCCCTCAATATGATGATTTCGCACCTTCCGATCCCCGGTTTCGTAAAAGGCGTGGACATCTACGAATTCAATAAGTTCAGCGGCGCGATCGGNNATCGGCGCGTTTTTAAGGAGGTAAAAGATGGCTAAGAAAGACATAAACCTTTTTAAGGCAGCCGGTGGCGATCGCGCGAAAGGTGCGAAGGCGTCCCCGATTGCGATTATGACGGTCTTTGCGATCATCATTTGTGCGGTTGCGATCGGTGTCGGCGCTTATTATAATATGAAAACGAACGCCGCGGCGAACGAATTGCAAAAGAAAGAGGAAATGAAATCCAATTACGCAACGACGAAGGTGTACGTCCGTAAAACTTCGGAACAGTATAAAAACGTCGTCGCGGATATCCAATCGGCGAGGGCGATCAACGACTATATCGAAACGAATTCGCACCTCTATCCGAAGGCAACGGACAGCGAGATCGCCGCGGTTAAAGAAACAATTTTGAACAACACGATCGGAAACAGCTACTCGGTAAACGATCCTATGGAAGGCGAACGCTTTACGCCTTGGGATTACGGAAAGATCGCGGATACTTTGTATCAGGAAGAAGTTGCGGAAGATTCCGAGCTTGCCGAATATCGTCAGCTGTATTATTACGCGATCAAAGCGTTGGAAACCGCGCAAAACGAAAGACCGACAGAGAACGTTTGGTACACCTACTATCGCGGCTATCTGACGATGATGTTTACGGGCGGAAACAGCGCGATCGGCTTGGATACTCTCGCCGAAAGCTTTAACGCGAGCACCGAGTCCATGAACGGTCTTTCGCCGTTTACGATGGTCGAATTGGACGGCTATCTTTATTCTCCCGTGAAGTACACGTACGTCCTTTATAACGACCAAACGTACAATCTTTTGATGTGCCCGATGAAGAGCGTGATCGAACGTGCGCTCGACATCTTAGAGGCGCATGCGGAAGCGCTCGTTGAACAAAGCGATTACAGCTTCGAGCAAGAAACGTTCGCCTACTATGCGATCACGGATCTCGTTTACCAAAAGAAATTCATGACGTTTACGTTGATCTTACCGCCTGAGGCAAAATTCCCCGAATACTGCCGCGACTTCTCGTCGTCCGTTTTCTTTGACGTCGATAACGAGGTTACGGAGAGCGGCGAGATCCGCGGTTCGAACATCGCTTATGAAGTGAAGTTGAACTATAAAGGCGTTGCGCAAGATGATGAAGGAGGTTCGGAAGAATGAAAATGACTCAGAAAGATAAAGTATTGTTGATCCTTCTCGGCGTGATCCTCGTGGTCGCGTTGGTCGTCGTTATTCCCGGGTTCGGCATTATGGCTTGCAACGATAAGATAAAAGAGTATAATGAACAAACCACAACGCTGGAAGACGAATTGACGGTTGCGGTCGCCGAGCTCCGCGAAATGGGCGTCGAACCCGCATATGCGGAAAATTTCCGCCTTGCGAAAGATCGTTTGGAGAAAAAGATCATGGACCAAAAGCAAGAGGCATCCCGCCTTGCTCATAGCATCATGGCTTTCGCCGAATCCTTCGACGTGGACGAGCAATGGATCTACGGTTTGGAGTATAAGAACGGCGTCGTTTCCGATGAGGACAGCGTTTTGGTTTCTTACGACAAATTCGCGGACGTTGACAGAAGCGCCAACGCCGATCACGAATACACGGTCAAAGATACAAATTATACGCTGAAAAGTGCGGAAAGATCGATCGATTTCACGGTTTCGGAAGCGGCGGATTGCTATTTGAATTGCCAAATGATCCTCGAAGGATTTAACGTAAACGATCTCGGGGCGTTGATCCTGTATCTTCAACATATCACGTCCAAAGGGTCTTTGCTGATCAATGAAGCGACCTACGATGCCGAAGCGAAATCCGGTTCGATCGATTTTACCGCGATGATGACCGCCACGGACGGAATTTCCCGTTACGCGCAGGAGATTGCGGAAGCGCTCGAAGAGCAAGAAAACCAAAACGCGCCGACGGAATAATCCTTCGCGTGTCAAAAGAGCGAATACCTTCGGACGTTTTTCGTCCGAGGGAAGGGCGCTCGGTTTGTAACGTCATTCGTAAAGAACTCTTTGCGAAAAACCGTTTGCACAATAAAGAAACGGAGGCGAAGCTATGCTTTGGACAAGGTTTAAGGCTGTAAAGAATAAAAGAGCAATGACGCTTGTGGAGATGATCGTGGCGATCGCGGTTACCGCTATTCTTGCCGTTTGCCTTTCCATGGTTATGTCCCCCGTTATAAAGACTTACAGCGTCAATAAAGCGCGTGCCGAGCTTGCGACCTATGCGGACGCCGTTTTGAATCATATGGCGGACGATTTTCGCGAAGCAAGGAACATCTTGATTCCGTTTGAATCAAAAGATACACCTGCAAAAAATAGTTTTCAGCCTGCGCATTACGGCGTTCCGGCGCTTGTCGATATCGACTACGGGTATGCTTTGATCGCAAAATATCCGGGATCCAATCGTCTTTATATTTCCAAATCCACGATCATTTGTTGGTCGCACGGCAATTATCCTCGATACGTATATCCCGCCGACATTCGATACACGTATTACGACCTTGCCGAGAGAATAGTTCCCGTAAACTCCTTGTTTTCTTTTACGCATTACACGTCTGATCAAACGGATAAGCCCAATTATTTTTTGAAAAATATAGATTCGGCGACGGGCGGGATTTACGTGGAAAATAATGACGATTTTTATATTCTCGTTAAAGAGAATCCGGACACGACGGATCCAAATGGTACGAAGCGCGGGCAAATCATCGATATCCATCTGCGTTTGACCAAAGGAAAAGTCCATTATCCTGCCGTAAAGACCGTGGTTTGCGAAACCTTGGTGATCAATAATATAGGCGTACAAAGAGCGAGTGATAACGGTAGAGTCAGCGCAAGCGATCCCGTAAAGGTCAGCACGAGCGACGACATCAATAACACGAAAGCCTGCTTCCCGTATTATTCGGTTTGGTTCGGCGTCGGGATCCATCGCTGACCGAGTTCTTGCCGTTCAAATGGCGTCCGAAACGCATTTTTGTAGTCGTTTTTCGGTCAAAATTCGGTGTACAAAATTGACAATTTTATAAATAATTCGTATTATATATTTTACATTTTTATAGTAATTTATTGGAAATTAAACGAGAAAAAAGATTAAGTTTTCGAGAAGATTTGTTAATAAACGCGCGCGAGATTTATTTTTTATATTATAATTTACTAAACCAAGGTTTGCGACAGACGATGATAAGATTAAAAAGTGAGGGTTGCCTATGAAACTATTCGGATGGAGAAAAAATAAAAAGGGTGTGGCGCTGACGTATGCCGTCATGGTGCTTCTTTTACTATCCACGGTCATCGTCGCAATAACCGCATTGGCTTCCGGCTCTTATACCTCCGCCGTCGAGTCAATCGCAGAAGATCAGTCTTATTATTTCGCAAAATCAATCGGTCTTGCGGTTAAACAACAGTTTTTGGATGGTTACAGCATCAACAAGGTCATAACTTCGCTGGACGAACAGATCGCGGGTGGCAAAACGGCGGATCCCGTCGTTGAAGGAACGTATTCTTTGGAAGATAAAAAGAACCATTCCGATCTTATAAACGGAACGATTTCGATCCGTTATGCACAAGACGAAATGTATTACGGCGGGGCTCGCACAACGAAGACTTTTAAGGTCGGAAGCACGACCTATTCCTATAACCCCTATTTCTTGGAAGTTCGCGTCGCGTGTATGTGGCAAGGTTCTTTGGCGGTCGTGACATCGGTCTTTTCCTGTGAGGAAGATATAAACAGCGACGCGGCGGAGAACGTCCTGAAAGCGTTCAGCAAATACGACGTTATTTTGACGAGCACGAAAAGCCAGAGCTTCGGGTTTTCCGATTCCGCTTCCGGCTCTTCCTCTTTGAACGTGTACGTGTATGGCGAAGAAGGAACCACGAACGATCCGTTTTTGCTGGATTGCGATATGAAGGGTCAGTTGACGACTTCGGGCGACACGAAGATCCTCGGTTATAATTTTACCGTAGACGCTCCGGGATGGCTTCGCACAATTTCTACCGGTTTGACGTGCTACGGTGACTTGACGCTTAAGTACGTTGAGGTTCAGGGTAGCAAAGGAATCCATTCCTCGGGTAGCGTAACGATGGATGAAGGTTCGTTCGTAAAGAATGACATTTTTGCTCGCGGCAACGTAAATCTGAAATCCAAGCGCTATAACAGCCAGCAGAACGGTTTTTCGAATTATTCTTCGTTGCAAGCAAAGTACACCATTAAGCAGGACGTTGCTTATACGGCGCGAAACGTTTATTCGCAGGGCAGTATCAACGTTGATCCGAGGATCTCGGTAAGCGGAAACCTCGTCGCAAGAAAAGATGTTAAGATCACCGGATATACGCTCCCTTCGAATCATCCGCGCAATCCGAACGGATTGCCGATGCTTGATCAAGGTTACTACAACGGTCAATTGACCTACTACTACGACGGCGGCGGTAACTATATCGGCGGCAACGTGATTGCGGACGGAGACGTAACGATCACTTACGGCGCTTACGTTGCCGGCGACGTGATCGCAAATGGAAACATTACGATCGCGAACGGAGCGTTCGTGGCCGGTAACGTGATCTCTTATGCGGGCAACGTGGAGGTTTCCAATTCGGCGTGCGTCGGCGGAAGCGTTTGGGCGCAAAAGAAGCTCAGCGTCTTTGCGGATATCACGGAAGGCGCCGACGGATACAATCAGAAATCGATCATTTACTATAACGTTTGTTCTTGGAACTTTGCGGACGCTTACGGATGCACCGTTCCCGGCATCGGAATCACGCAAGCGGGTGCCGAACATTATTGCGGATCGTTTGAAACGCGAGATAGGAAGTTTACTTCCCGTATCGTCGGTAATTTGACCGTTTTCGATCAATCGGTAACGAATTTCGGTGCGATTTGGATTTGGGGCAACGTCCGTTTGGAAAAGGGGCGCGCCACCTTCGAAATGACGAACGAAACGAATTACGCGGGGAACGCAAGCACCTTTATGAAAGGGCTTTATCAGCATAAAGATCTGTGGTCGGGGGATTACAATAATCCGTGGTTGAACCTCCACGGTTCTTGGATCGGAAGCATTGTTTGCCAAAGCGACACCTCTTTTTACGATGCGTTTATTTACAACGGCAGATTGGTCAATAATTTCGAATCGAATCCTGCGTTAAAGGGCAGATGCCTCGGCGTTGCCAATATGGATGTTTATGCGAATTATAACATTTATGCCAAGCATTGGTTTCAAACTTCGTATTTTATCGATGAGAGCGCGGCACCGTTGCCGTCCGTGATATGGACGACCGTCAGAGATTATTTGAATAGCGCCGTGGTTCCCACGAACTATACGATCTATCGCGGAAACAATCAGATCAATATTTCGTTTGAGAAACAAGAAGCCTACAACGGTTGGGCTGCGAATACGTCAAACGAAACGGCGACTTCGAAAACATACAGAAATGCGTTTGGCGGCTCGATCGCTTATAGCGTTATTATGCCGGGAAACGTTACTATCAAAATCGGCCAAAACACAAAACCCCAAATGGATTCCTCTTTCGTGATCTACGGCAGAAACGCGGTCTACGCCAAGATCCATGCTTGCGTGGATTATTTCGAGCTCTCGGGTAATTCCAATATTTCCTATACCGCCGGCTATGCAGCGCAAAACGTAAACGATTTTGCGAAGATTTACGTTCGGGCAAACAATTTTGTACTGACGGCATCTTCCACGCCCGAAGCGAAGATCGGTATGTCCGAACTGCATATCGAAGGAAGCGCAACGATCTACGGAAGGGCTTACACGGTTTATCATTATAAGGGTTCGTATACGGGCGATAACTTTACGATGGGTTCCGCCGCGAAGATCTTAAAACATTTTTGGTCGAACGGCAGCGGCGAGATCCGTTTGCAGGGTACGTTCGGAAAAGTCGAGCTCAAAAACAAGGATTCGGTTTTGATCCCCGTGGGCGAGCTTTCATTTACGGAAGCATTGCTCTTAAACGGCAGGTACAATAACAAGAATAAGAAGAAAGTCAGCGTATCGGGCGATATGCGGATCGGAAATTATTCGTCAACCGCGGACGGATCCGCTTTGTACGTGAATTATGTCAGCGGAAATCTAACGGTTATCGGATCGCAAGCGGGAACCCCGTTGACGATCGGGAAGTACGGCTCCGTCGAACCGACGGTAAACGGTGAATTATATACCGAAAATATTAATTTGTCGTTGAATTCCGGCTGTAAGCTTAAATCCGTTTACGGGTCGGAGGTAACGATCAGCGGCGCAACGATCAACGGCAGATGCGTTGCAACGGGAACGTTGCAGGTAAACAGCGGCACGCTTTCCGATCTCGTAAAAGGAAAAACGGTCAAGATCCTCGGCGGTACCCTCAAAGGAAATAGCTCGACGAAGATCGACGCGGGAACTTTCGTTCAATCAAACGGAACGATCTCCAATTACGATTTATACGTCAGCGGCGGTGATCCGACGGGCGGCAAAGCCTTTACCGTAACCAACGGAACGATGACGGGTGTTCGCATTAATATCCCGAACGGAGGCGCGAGCATCGGTGGCGGCTCGGCGTTGAAATACACGGGCGTCAAAGGCGTTGCGAAAACGGCTTCCACGATCACCGGTCATTATGAGGGCGGTTTCTCTGTAACGTCGGGAAATTTGACGATCGGATCGGACGGCGATTCGGGCTCCACTTATACGGTCGGATCCGGCATCACCATTAATTCGAGTTGGGTGGACGACGATAGGTATTATGCCTTTTATGCAAACGGAACGCTGACTTGGAAGGGAAAAGCGATCCCGTACACGCAGGATAAACCGTCGAGAGCCGCTGCGATTGCGATGACCTCGAAAGGAAATATGACGATCGGATCTTCCACCAACGTAATCCAAGGTTACTTCGGCGATATTTGTTCGCTGAACGGTTCGGTCGTTGCCTATGTGCGAAGTGTCGAAGCGGTCAGTGCGAAGACAACGGCAACGATCCACGCGACCGCGCTTTGCGGCGGAGATAGCTTTTCCGGATGGTATGGTTTTAAATCCGGTGGTAACGCAACGATTTCGGGTGGCGGAACGTTCAAGGGCGTCTTTGAAGTCGGCGGAACGTTGACGATCTCCGACACGATCAACGCAGAAGCGAGGATCAAGTGCGCGAAGATCGTCGGCTTGGAAAAGATTACAACGAAGAAGTCGGCGACAACGAGTAATTACGGCGCAAAGGTGT
>DBVY01000011.1:20924-27847 GCA_002308575.1 Christensenella sp. UBA1252 | reverse complement strand
CGCGGCGTTCGGGCAGATCCTTTCGCAGGAGATTCTCGATATACCGAGATTCGGAACCTTGAACGTGCACGGCTCGTTGCTCCCGAAATATCGCGGTTCCAGCCCGATCCAGTCCTGCCTTTTAAACGGCGACGACGTGACGGGCGTAACGATCATGCGAACCGCGCTCGCGGTCGATGCCGGCGACGTTTTGCTGAAAAGGGAGATTCCGATCGAAGAAACGGACACGGCGGGCACGTTGTTCGGTAAGATCGCCGCACTCGGCGCAAAAGCGATCGTCGAAGCGTTGGATCTCGTCGAAGCGGGTAAAGCGGTCTATACGCCGCAGGACGCTTCGCAAGCGACCTTTTGCAAGATGATCGACAAAGCGGACGCAAAAATCGAGAAAACGGAAAGCGCGAAACAGGCGCTTTTGAAGATCCGCGCCTATAACCCGTGGCCGGTCGCGAACGTCTTCGTGAACGGCGAGCGCATCAAGATCTATTCCGCCGCTTTTGCTGAAAAGTGCGGAAATGCAGGAACTTTTTGCGCTTTGGACGGGTATCCTGTTTTAAATCTTTCGGACGGCGCGTTGAAGCTAATGGAACTTCAGCGCGNNGATGGGTATCCGGTTTTAAATCTTTCGGAGGGCGCGCTGAAATTATTGGAACTCCAACGTGAAGGAAGGAAGAGAATGGGCGGTAAAGCGTATTTGATCGGTCAAGCCGATCTTTTGAAAAAAGAAATCGAATGAGGGGTCTTTCGGAAGCATACGCCGCGTTGACGGACGTATTCGTCAAAAAAAGTTTCGTCGGCGAAGCCGTCAAAAAGCAGGGCGCGGCGCTGACCGCGTCCAAAGGCAGTTTACGTCTGACCTACGGCGTGATCGAGCATAGCTTTCTTTTCGATTATCAAATCGCGCGCCTCGTTCCGAAAGCGCCGAAAACCGCGGTTGCCGTTCTTCTGAAAATGGGAATGTACGCGATCAAATATATGGACGAACTGCCCGACTTCGCGGCGGTGGACGAGATCGTAAAAACGGCTTCGGCTGTCGGAAAAGGCGGCGTAAAAGGTTTCTTGAACGCTGTTCTTCGCAAATATGCGGAGAAAGAAAAAGACCTTTTGCCCGAAAGCCCGATCGAACGCCTGTCGGTTATGAGTAATCGCCCGATTTGGCTCGTCAATCGCTATAGAAAAGAGCTCGGTGCCGAAAAAGCGGAAAAGATCCTTCTCGCGAAAGGTACGACTTCAACGCACGTTCGCCCGTCTTTTGCTTTCGGAAAAGAAAACATGCGCGCCACGCTTGAAGAAAGAAAGATCGAGTTCGAAGAAACGCCGCACGGTTTTTTGATCGGATCGGTCGGCACGATCTCCGATTTGATCGAAGAAGGAAAAGTAACGGCGATGAGCGAGGGCAGTATCGAGATCGCCGAAGCGGCGCTTCCTTTTGAAGGGAACGTGCTCGATTGCTGCGCCGCACCGGGCGGGAAAGCCGTCTACCTCGCGGAACGCTCGAAGGGTAAGGTTTATGCGACCGATCTATACCCTCATCGCGTCGAGCTCATCAAACGATACGCGGAGCGAATGGGTGTAAAGAACGTCGTCGCCGAAGTCAAAGATCAAACAATGTTTGATCCCTTGTTTGAAAACGCGTTCTCCCGCGTCTTGTTGGACGCGCCTTGTTCGGGGCTCGGAACGCTCCCGTCCAATCCGGACGTCGTCTTGTTTAAAACGAACGCGGACGTGGACGCTCTTGTGGCTCTTCAACGCGCGCTCCTTCGAAACGTTTCGCGGTACGTAAAGAAAAACGGACAAGTCATATATTCCACTTGTTCAGACCTTCCGTCCGAATGCGGGGAAAACGTGCGGGCGTTTCTCTCGGAAAACGGAGCGTTTAAGCTCGTAAAAGAAAAATACACGGAAATCAATGAAAAAGGCGGCGAAGGCTTCTATTTCGCCGTGTTGGAGAAACAATGAAACTGCTTGCCGATCTGTCGTATGACGAATTGAAAGAAAAGATGCTTTCCATCGGGGAAAAACCTTTTCGCGCGGAGCAGATATATCTCGGCGTTATGCAGGGAAAGGAGATCGAAGAGATCTCGACTTTGTCCGCGTCTTTAAAACAGAACCTTGTTGAGGAAGGCTACGCGGCGACCGGAATGAAGATTTTTCGCTCTTTCAGATCGAAGATCGACGATACCGTTAAGTTCCTTTACTCGTTGTGGGACGGCGATATGGTCGAGGGCGTCTTTATGCGCTATAAGTACGGAAACACGCTTTGCGTGTCCACCCAAGTCGGGTGCCGTATGAATTGCGCGTTTTGCGCGTCCGGATTGAACGGGCTCAAACGCAATCTATCGGCTGGTGAGATCCTCGGTCAGGTGATTCTCGCGAACGCGTTCGACGGCGGCGACCTGAAAAACAGAAAGGTCACGAATATCGTTTTGATGGGGAGCGGCGAACCTCTCGATAATTACGAGAACGTCGTCAAATTTCTGCGCCTCGTCAACGAAGAAAAGGGGTTGAACGTCAGCTATCGAAATATCTCGCTTTCGACCTGCGGACTTCTCGAAAAATTCGATCTTTTTATCGAGGAAGATCTCCCTGTGACGATGACGTTTTCTCTGCATGCCGCGCGAGATGAAGTACGCTCAAAAATAATGCCCGTAAATAAAAAGTACGCCGTTTCGGACGTGATCGCCGCGGCGAAACGGTATTTCGAGAAGACGAAGCGGCGCGTCGTGTTTGAATATTCCTTGATCAAAGGTGTAAACGACGGCGAAAAGGATGCGGCGGCGCTGATCGAAAAAGTAAAGGGATTTCCGTGCATTGTGAATCTGATCGTCCTGAATTACGTCAAAGAAAGAGGGCTGGAAGGGACGAGCCGCAAGGACGCGTATCGTTTTCAGGGACTTCTCGAAAAGGGCGGCGTGGAAGCGACCGTTCGGCGCACGATGGGCGCGGATATCGAAGGGGCGTGCGGGCAACTGCGCGCCAAATATCAAGACTGATAAAGGGGGAAAATGTATGAGTAAAGTGCAAGTAGCTCCGTCGATTTTGTCCGGCGATTTCGCCGCGATGGGAGAAACGGTTGAAAACGTTGAAAAGTGGGGCGCGGATCTCGTCCATTGCGACGTGATGGACGGGCGTTTCGTTCCGAATATAACGTTCGGAATGCCGATGATCAAAGCGATCCGTCCGCATACGAAATTGCCGCTCGACGTGCATTTGATGATCGTCGAACCCGAGCTGTACGTCGAACGTTTTTGCGATGCGGGCGCGGATTTCGTGACCTTTCACCCCGAAGCTTCGAAAGATCCGAGAGGCACGCTTTTGAAGATCAAAAACAAGGGCGTGAAATGCGGCTTGGTCGTCAATCCCGATAAGGATTTCTCGCTCGTCAAAGACTATATGGATATCGTCGATATGATCGTTTTGATGGGCGTTTTTCCGGGTTTCGGCGGTCAATCCTACATAGAAAGCGTGGACGAAAACATCAAAACGCTCGCGGAAGAGATCAAAAAAAGCGGGCGGGATATCCTTTTGGAACTGGACGGCGGCGTTACCTTGGACAACGCGGCGAAATTCCGTTATCTCGGGATCACCGTTCTCGTCGCCGGCAGCGCAACGTTTAAGGCGCCGGATAAACCCGCGGCGATTCAGGTGATGCGCGGATGAAAAAAGCGGCGATCGTCTTGTCGCAAAAATTCGAGCGGTTTTTGCCTGCCGATTTCGTGATTGCGGCGGACGAAGGCTATCTTCGCGCCCTCGAAAACAAGATCCGCCCCGATCTTTTGGTCGGAGATTTCGACAGTCTGGGCTTCGTTCCTAAGGAAGCAACGGTTTTGACGGTGCCTGCGGAAAAGGATTTTTCGGACGGCGAACTCGCCCTTCGCCAAGCCGTTTTGCGGAATTATAGCGCGATCGACCTTTACGGCGGATGGGGCGGCAGACCCGATCATTCTTTATTCAATCTTCATCTTTTGAAACTCGCGCGCGATCTCGGCGCAAACGCCGTTCTTCGCGGCGATTCTTTCGATCTTTACTATCTCGACGGAAATCTTTTGTTGGACGCAACCCCGGGCGATATCCTTTCGATCGTACCTTTTTCGGAAAGCGTGCATATAATAAAGTCGAAAGGGCTTAAATACCCTGCCGACGGTGCCGTTCTCACCAAAAGCGATACGCTCGGATTGTCCAACGAATGCACGGAAAACGCCGTGTTCGTCAGCGTAAAGGAGGGAAGCGCACTCGTCTATCATAAATTCGGATAGGAGGTGTGGCTTTGAAGATGGTTTGCGTGAATCCACCGTCGTTTTTAAAGGCGATCTTGCGGCTTTTTTGCGGAAAGAAAAGCGCCCGAAAGGAATAGGGCAAAGCGTAAAAAAAATCTCCGAAAATCGGAGATTTTTTTGTTTTTACCAAACAAAAACAGAGGCTTAGTTCGCCTTTCTTTGCACGGCGCCGTTTCTCAGGCATCTCGTGCAGACGTACTTCTTGGAAACCGTGCCGTTCTCGTCGACGACGGAAACCTTTTGAATATTTGCGTTCCAATGAGTGGGGGCTTTGCGGTTGCTGTGGCTCACCGTGTTTCCGCTCATCTTGCTTTTTCCGCATACGCTGCAAACTCTCGACATATATCTATTACCTCCCGTAACGATTCTCGATAAGGCGCGAAAAGGGTCATCTCCCAAACGCGACTTATTAAATATATCACGAAATTTTTCGCTTGGCAACAGTTTTTAAGTAATTTCGAAAATTACTTGCAAAGGGGTAATAATAATAGTATTATATATTTAGAATTTTTGCGGAGGGGAGTATGGCGGTTAAAACTTCCAATAAATACGGAAAGATCACCGTGTCGGACGAAGCCGTGGCGATGTGCGCTTCTCGCGCCGCCTCGGAATGTTACGGCGTGGTCGAGCTCGTATCGAGAAGGTTTACCGATTCCCTCGCTTCTTTATTCAAACAAAACGGCAATACCAAAGGAATTCGCGTTACGACCGTCGATAATAAGATTTTTATCGACGTATTCGTGATTTTAAAGCAAGGGGTGCTCGTGGACGCGGTCACCGAATCTTTGCGTTCGGTCGTAACGTATTCCGTCGAGTCGTTTACGGGAATGCGCGTGATGCAGGTCAACGTAAACGTCGTCGGCATTAAGGTTTAGGAGTATATATGATAAAATCGATTGACGTTAAACTGCTTCGAGATATGTTCGTCGGAGCGTGCGGGAATCTTGCGGTTTACGAGCAAGAGATCAACGCACATAACGTTTTCCCCGTTCCGGACGGAGATACCGGAACCAATATGTGCGCGACCGCGGCGAATGCGGCGCGTGAAATTCAAGCGATCAAAGAAGAAGAATTGTCCTGGCAGAAGTTTTCGTCTGCTCTTTCGATCGGCGCGCTTCGCGGCGCGAGAGGAAACAGCGGCGTCATTTTGTCCCAAATCTTCAAGGGCATGTCGGATGTTTTATCCGAGGCGAACGGGCTTCTTTCTTTGAAAACATTTTCCAAAGCGCTTCAACAAGGCGCGAAAGTTGCTTACGGAGCCGTGCAAAAGCCGAAAGAAGGCACGATTTTGACGGTTATTCGCGTCGTCGCGGAAGAATCCGAAAAATGGGCTTCCGGCAGAAGCGCCTGTTTCGAAACGATGATGCAAAAGCTGATGGAAAAGGGCAACGCGATCCTTGCCGAAACCCCGAACATGCTTCCCGTCTTGAAAAAAGCGGGCGTCGTGGATGCGGGCGGTATGGGTTTGATGCGCGTGTTCGAAGGCTTTTCCCTCGTTATCGAAGGCAAAGAGATCCCGAAAGTCGCGGTTAAGGTCAGTATGGACGAATTCGACGCGGGTTTCGCGGCGGACGTTCACGATTTGGACGATATCGAATTTGCCTATTGTACCGAATTTTTCGTCAAAAACATTCGTCCGAGAGCCACCGAATCGGATATCGATAAATTGCGTGATAAACTTTCCCGTTTGGGTAACAGTTTGATCTGTATCGGCGATTTGGATCTCGTTAAAGTCCACGTGCACACGAATAACCCCGGGCGCGCTTTGCAGTACGCGTTGGATCTCGGCGAGCTCGACCGCGTAAAAATCGAAAATATGCTCGAACAAAACCGCAAGATCAAAGCGGAAATGGAAAAGAACAAAAAGCCGATCGGTATGGTTGCCGTCTGCGCGGGTGAGGGGATGAAAAAGATCTTCAAAGATCTTCTCGTGGACGTGATCGTCGAAGGCGGTCAAACGATGAACCCGAGCGTAAACGAAATCCTTTCCGCGATCAACCGCGTGAATGCGGACGACGTGATCGTGCTTCCGAATAACTCGAATATCATTCTCGCCGCCGAAAAGGCGATGGAAATGGCGAGCAGGCGTTGCACCGTTCTGCAAACCAAGAGCGTCGCCGCCGGTATCGCCGCCGCGATCGCGTTCGATCAAAACGTTTCCGCGGAAAAGAACGTCGAAAACATGAAAGCCGCGTTCGAAGCGATCAAATGCGCGCAGGTTACGACCGCCGTTCGCAGTACGAAGATGGACGGTTTGTCCTTGAAAGAGGGTGATTTGATCGGTTTATCCGATAAAAAGATCCTAACGAAGGGAACCAACGCGCCCGACGTCGTGTCCGCTCTCGTCAAGAAAATGGGAATGGACGAAATGGACGTTTTGAACCTTTATTCGGGAAAAGACGTAACCGAGGAGGATGTTTCCGCGGTTGTGGACAGATTGGCGGAAGAGTATCCGGATCTGGAAGTAATCACCTACAAAGGCGATCAACCGCACTCGTTCTACATTTTGTCGGCGGAGTAAAATTTTTTTGTAAAAACGGTTGCAAAACCAAATCGTATTTGGTATAGTAATAGAGCAATTGCGCGGGAGTGGCTCAGTGGTAGAGCGTTGCCTTGCCAAGGCAAATGTCGCGGGTCCGAATCCCGTCT
>DBVY01000011.1:20616-20895 GCA_002308575.1 Christensenella sp. UBA1252 | reverse complement strand
AAAAGGGATTCAGTTGCAAAGCAACCGCGCGTCAGCGCGAGGACCCGCAGGGTTCGCACCGGAGCAACGCGAAGGTCCCCGATGAAATCGGGCACACCGTCTCCCGCTCCAAATTGCTTTCGCATTATCCCATAAAAGGGATTCAGTTGCAAAGCAACCCTTCCGATCAACCTTCTGCCAATCGGTTGACGAAAGGAAAATCGATATAGTTGTTGCGCGTATCGCGTGCGCATCATATTATATAGCGTTATGGCACCATAGCCAAGTGGTAAGGCAGAG
>DBVY01000011.1:14627-20558 GCA_002308575.1 Christensenella sp. UBA1252 | reverse complement strand
GGTTCGAGTCCCGCCTTCGGCACCAAGCCGTGGCGGACACGTCAAAGGCATAAGCAAATCCCAGAGAGTTTCGCAGTTTGCTGAGAGCGAAGCATTTGCCGCCTTTTGGTACCACCGCTACCTGATACACACGAATACGGAAAGGGGAGCGATCATTCGCTCAAATAAGGTGGAACCGCGGCTTTGTCGTCCTTATGCTTAGGCATAGGGGCGTTTTTATTTTGAATTACGCTCGATCGAAAGATCAAGAGGAGGAAAGTATGAAGATTTATTTGAGAGATTCCGTCAAAGAGTATGACGAACCGGTGACCGTCGATCAAATCGCGGCGGATATCGGCGAGGGTTTGCACCGCGCCGCGCTTGCGGGAAAAGTAAACGGAACGCCCGTCGATTTGAGTTATCTCGTCGAGAAGGACGCGGAAGTGCAGATCCTTACCTTCAAAGATCAAGAAGGCAAACATATTTACAATCATACCGCGGCGCACGTGATGGCGCAGGCGATCAAGAGCATTTATCCGACCGCGAAACTTGCGATCGGCCCCGCGATCGACACGGGTTTTTATTACGATATCGAATATATTACGCCGCCCACGATGGACGATCTCGCAAAGATCGAAGAAGAGATGCAACGCATCATCAAAGCGAATCTTCCGATCACGCGCGAAGTTTTGCCGAGAAAGAGCGCGAACGCTTTGATGCGCAAGCTGGACGAGCCTTATAAGCTCGAAATGATCTCGGAGCTTCCGAAGGGCGCGGAGATCAGCTTCTACCATCAAGGCGATTTCGTGGATATGTGCGTCGGCCCGCACCTCAAAAGCACGGGCGTTTTGAAGGCGGTCAAATTGACGAGCATCACGGGCGCATACTGGCGCGGCGACGCGAAGAACAAGATGCTGACCCGTATTTACGGCGTTGCGTTCGATAAAAAATCCGCGTTGGACGAGTATTTGACTCTTCTCGAAGAGGCGAAGAAGCGCGACCACAATAAGCTCGGCCGCGATCTCGGGATCTTTATGACCGAAGAAAAAATCGGACAGGGGCTTCCTTTGCTGATGCCGAAGGGTGCGAAGATGCTCCAAATCCTTTCTCGTTTCGTCGAAGACGAAGAAGAGCGCCGAGGCTTTATGCTGACCAAAACGCCGGCGATGGCGAAAAACGATCTCTATAAGATCTCGGGACACTGGGATCACTATCGCGATAAGATGTTCGTGATCGGCGACGAAGAAAAGGATGACGAAGTTTTGGCGCTTCGCCCGATGACCTGTCCGTTCCAGTATCAGATCTATAAGAACGGGATCAAGAGTTATCGCGATCTTCCCTGCCGCTATGCCGAAACCGCAACGCTGTTCAGAAACGAAGCGTCGGGCGAAATGCACGGCTTGATCCGCGTCAGACAATTTACGCTTTCGGACGGACATATCGTTTGTATGCCCGAACAGATCGAAGGGGAGTTCAAGAGATGCTTGGATCTTTCCTATTATTTCCTGAATTGTCTCGGTTTGCGCGACGCCGTTACTTTCCGTTTCAGCAAGTGGGATCCGAAAAATACCGATAAGTATATCGACAATCCCGCGGAATGGGAGAGAACGGAAAGCCTGATGAAAGGCATCTTGGATCGCCTTGGCCTCGATTATGTCGAAGCGGTCGGCGAAGCGGCTTTTTACGGACCGAAACTCGACGTTCAAGCCAAGAACGTGTACGGAAAGGAAGACACGATCATAACGATCCAAATCGACTTCGCTTCCGCGGCGCGTTTCGAAATGACCTACGTGGACGAAAACGGCGTCAAACAAACGCCTTATATCATTCACCGCAGCAGTATCGGTTGCTACGAGCGCACGCTCGCGATGCTGATCGAGAAGTATGCCGGTGCGTTCCCCGCTTGGATCGCGCCCACCCAAGTCACCGTCATCAGCTTGACGGACAGGACGGCGCCCGAAGCGACCGCGATCGCCGAGAAGCTCTCCGAGATGGGATTCCGCGCGGACGCGGACACGAGAAGCGAAAAGGTCGGTTACAAGATCCGCGAAGCGCAACTCGCGAAAGTTCCGTATATGCTGATTATCGGCGATAAAGAGAAAGAGGAGAATAAGGTCAGCGTGCGCCATCGTTCGGACGGCGACATCGGATCGATGACCCTCGAAGAGTTTGCGGATCGCCTTACGAAGGACGTTCGCGAGAAAATCTTAAAATAAGAAAAAATCGCTTGACGGACTTTTTCCGCCGTGATAACATAATACCGAAGTAGAACTGTTTCTCACCTGAGCAGGAGTTGCGAAAGGTTTCTTAAATATCGAGAGATATTTTGGGCAGTTTTACTGCCCAATTTTCTTTTTCGGGAGGAAAAAATTATAAAAGACTACCAAATTAACGAGCAAATTCGTGATAGGCAAGTTACCGTGATCGACGCGGAAGGGAAGAACCTCGGCGTTATGAGCGCTTACGACGCGCAAAAGGTTGCCGACGAGCAGGGGCTCGATCTCGTCAAGATCGCTCCGCAGTCCAATCCGCCGATCTGCAAATTGATGGATTACGACAAATTCCGTTTCGATTCCATCAAAAAAGAAAAAGAGGCAAAAAAGAATCAAAAAATCGTTAAGCTCAAAGAGATCCAACTGAGCATCGTGATCGACGTCGGCGACATCAATGTCAAAGCCAAACGTGCGAACGAATTCATTGCGGGCGGGGATAAGGTCCGCGTCGTGATCCGTATGCGCGGCAGACAAAATAAGCGTCCCGAGCTCGGCATGAAAGTTATGGATCAATTTTTCGAAAAAATACAAGGCGCGCAAATGGAGCAGCCTCCCGTGATCGAGGGAAACACGATCCGGATGCAACTCGCGCCTGTGAAAAAATAAACTATCGGAGGTAGGCAAAATGCCAAAACAAAAGTCGCACAGCGGTGCAGGAAAAAGATTTCGCGTAACCAAAAACGGATTGATCAAGAGAAGCAAGCAGGGTAAAAACCATATCCTTACCAAGAAAGAAACCAAGAGAAAGCGCGGTTTAAGGGCAGGCGGCTATGTTTCCGAAACGCAAGCCAAAACCATCAGGACGATGATCCAAAAGTAATCGGGAGGTAGGACTATGAGAATCAAAAGAGCGGTCAATGCAGTAAAAAAACGCAGAAAGATATTTAAGCTCGCGAAAGGATATCGCGGCGCAAAGAGTAAGCTTTACAGGGTTTCCCGTGAAGCGGTCATGAAGTCCCAAATGTACGCGTATGTCGGCAGGAAGGACAAGAAGAGAGATTTCCGTCAGCTTTGGATCGCGCGTATCAACGCCGCGGCGAGAATGAACGGACTCAGCTACAGCAGATTTATGAACGGTCTCAAAAAGAGCGAAATCAATTTGAATCGTAAGGTGCTCGCCGATCTCGCGGTGAACGACGCGGCGACCTTTACCGCCCTTTGCGAGAAAGCGAAAGCGGCGCTTTGATAACCTAAAATGCTTTCGGTTTTCCGAAAGCATTTTTCTTATACGGAAAAATGGTCGTAAAAAGCATATCGAATGAAAAGATCCGCCTTTTTCGCGATCTCGCGACCGCGAAGGGCAGAAGGGAAAACGGGTGTTATCTCGCCGAAGGAGCGAACCTCGTAAGGGATATTCCGCAGAACGCGGACGTCCTTTTTACGTTCGTAAAGGAGAGCAAAGCCGAAGAATTCGCCGCTCTCACGAATCGGTTCTCGGCGGAAACCGTCGTCGTTTCGGACGACCTTTTCGACAGGATCTCCCAAACGGTTACGCCGATCGGGATCGCCGCCATCGTAAAAATCCCGAAATCTTCGGATATTTCTGAACTTTCCGAGAATAAAGTCATCGTCTTGGACGGCGTTTCGGACGCCGGAAACGTCGGCGCGATTTTGCGAACGGCGGTCGCCGCGGGATATAAGCAAGCGGTGTTTTTGGACTGCGCCGATCCCTATCAGCCGAAAGCCGTGCGGGCGAGTATGAGCGCGATCTTTAAGATCGATCCGATTTTTTGCGACAATCGGTCATTTTTAAGTAGTAATATTCTTAATTTATATGATATAATAGTGCTTGATATGGGCGAAGAAGATATTTTTTCGTTCCGTCCCGAGAAAAAAATCGCGTTGGTCGTCGGCAACGAGGCGCACGGCGTCAGCCCCGAGATCAAAAGCGCGGGAAGAAAAATTTCGATCCCAATGGAGAACATGGAATCGCTGAACGCCGCCGTCAGTGCGGGCATAGCGATGTACGTTCTCGGAAAAAATAAACGGTAAACGGTAGGAGGGAATTATGTCCGGACACAGCAAATGGGCAAACATCAAAAACAAGAAAGCGAAAGGCGACGCGGCAAGAGCGAACGTCTTTACCAAGATCGGCAGAGAGCTTGCGATCGCCGTTAAGCAGGGCGGTCCCAACCCCGACAGCAACTCTCGTTTGCGCGACGTTATCGCGAAAGCGAAAGCGGCGAATATGCCGAACGATAACATCTTTCGCAGTATCAAAAAAGCGTCGGGTGAGCTCGGCAGCGTAAACTACGAGGAGATTACGTACGAAGGATACGCGGCGGGTGGCGTGGCTGTCATCGTCGAAACGCTGACCGATAACAAAAACAGGACGGCGGGCGACGTACGTTGCGCGTTCGATAAATTCGGCGGTAACCTCGGAAGCACCGGTTGCGTTTCCTATATGTTCAACAAGAAGGGCGTGATCGTGATCGACGGCGACGGATTGGAAGAGGACGATTTTATGCTTCTCGCTCTCGACGCGGGCGCGGACGACGTCCAAAGCGACGAAGGCGTTTACGAAGTTTACACCCTTCCGCAGAATTATACCGCCGTTCGTGAGAACCTCGAAAAACAAGGCTTGAAAATCCTTTCTTCGGAGCTTGCGATGGTTCCGGAAAATTACGTTACGCCGGATGATGCGTCCGTTCAAAAGATCCTGAACCTGATCGATAGGTTGGAGGAAAACGACGACGTTCAAAACGTCTTCCATAACGCGGTTTTGCCCGAGGAAGAAGAGGAGGAATAATATGAGCATTGCGGAAACTTGCGCGCTCGCAAAAGAAGCGTCGTATCATCTCGCAACCTTGTCCGCTTCCGAAAAGAACGCGATGATCCTTGCGATGGCGAACGGCATTTCGGACGAGATGGACGCGATTATGCAAGCGAACGCCGACGATCTTTTCAACGCAAAAGAAAACGGAAAAGAGGAAACGTTGATCGACAGGCTGACGCTTTATAAATCTCGTATCAAACAGATGGTCGAAGGAATGCAGGCGGTCGCCGCGCTTCCCGATCCCGTCGGTCAAGTGACCGAAAGCTGGATCCTTCCGAACGGGTTGAAGATATCCAAAGTGCGCGCGCCTCTCGGCGTCGTCGCGATCATTTACGAAGCGCGTCCGAACGTAACGTGTGACGCCGCCGTTCTCGCGCTCAAAAGCGGAAACGCCGTCATTCTTCGCGGCAGCAGGGATGCGATCAATTCCAATCTCGCGATCTTCAACGCAATGAAATCCGCGTTGATCAAAGGCGGTTACGACGCAAACGTGTTGCAGTTTTTGCCCGAACCCGAACGCGAAGTTACGGCGGAACTTTTGCAACAAAGTCAATACGTGGACGTCGTGATCCCGCGCGGTGGCGAAGGACTGAAAAAGTTCGTTATGGAAAACGCAACGATCCCCGTGATCGCTTCCGCCGGCGGAAACTGTCATACCTACGTCGAAAAGACCGCGGATCTCAAAATGGCGGATAACGTGCTTTTCAACGCGAAGGTCAGCCGTCCTTCCGTCTGTAACGCAACCGAACAATTGATCGTCGATAGGGCGGTCGCCGCTCCGTTTTTGACCAAGAGCCTCGACAGGCTGTCCAAGCAGGGCGTCAAGATCCTCGGTTGCAATGAAACCTGCCGCATTTATCCGCTTGCGGAACTTGCGACGGAAGAAGATTATTACACCGAACA
>DBVY01000011.1:0-14578 GCA_002308575.1 Christensenella sp. UBA1252 | reverse complement strand
AAATACGGCACGCACCACAGCGACGCGATCATTTCCACAAGCACGGAAGCGATCGAAGCGTTCAAGGCGGGCGTGGATTCCGCCGCTGTTTACGTAAACGCCAGCACGCGCTTTACGGACGGTTTTGAATACGGATTCGGCGCGGAAATGGCGATCAGCACCCAAAAATTGCACGCGCGCGGCCCGCTCGGTTTGAAACAATTGACCAGCGAAAAGTACGTCGTCGTCGGCGAAGGTCAGGTGCGTAAGTGATCATTCTCGGGATCGACCCCGGTCTCGCGATCGTCGGATACGGCGTCGTAGAGAGCGAAAAAGGGCGGGTCAGAGCGGTGGATTACGGCGTGATCAACACGCCCGCCGGCGTTCGAACGCCTTTGCGCCTGCAAATGATCCGTAAAGGTCTTTTGACTTTGTTCGACCGATTTAAGCCGGACGAGATCGCCGTGGAAGAATTGTTTTTCTCAAACAACAAGACGACCGGGATCCCCGTTGCGGAAGCGCGCGGCGTGATCTTGGTTACCGCAATCGAGTATTGCGACAAATTGTTCGAGTACACCCCGAACCAAATCAAACAAGCGATCACGGGTTGGGGGCAAGCGGATAAAAAACAAATGCAGGAAGTCGTGCGACAGACCCTTCGCTTGCAAGCGATCCCGAAGCCGGACGACGCCGCGGACGCGCTTGCCGTTGCCTTGACGCACGCTCAAACCAACAAATTCACATCGTTATTCGGAATGTAAATTATGTACGCTTATATCATCGGAAAAGTGGATAGCATCGGCGACGGGTTTATGGTCGTTGAGAATCATGGGATCGGTTACTTCGTAAACGTTTCGAACTATACCGTTGCCAAAGCGGGAAAGCCGGGCGAAACCGTGAAACTCTATTTGCACCTTGCCGTTCGCGAAGACGATATGAGCTTATACGGGTTTTCTTCCGAGGACGAAAAGAAGATGTTTTTGCGTTTGATTACCGTTTCGGGCGTCGGTCCTAAAATGGCGATCGGGATCCTTTCGTCCGCGCCGCTTTCGACCCTTGCGGCGGCAATCGTTTCGGGCGACACGAAATCCCTTTCCAAAGTCAAGGGCATCGGTAAAAAGACCGCGGAGAGGATTATCGTCGAACTTCGTGAAAATATCGGCGACGACGGCTTACGGATGGCATTCTCGGACGCGCCTTTTGCTTCGGTCGAAAACGATTCGATGGCGGAAGAAGCCTTGGAAGTCTTAACGACGCTCGGGATCCAACGCTCGGACGCCTATTCGATGGTGGTCGCGCAGAGAAAGGACGTAAAAGACGTAAACGAACTTGTGATGAAAGTTTTGCAAAGGTTGGATAAATGATGTTTGAAAACGAGGACAACTTCATAACGAGCGCCGCATCCGACGGGGGCTTTCTTTCGAGCGCTTCGTTGGGCGACAGGCTCGTAACGAGCGGCCGCGAAGAGGACGACGAGGAGATCGAAAACACCCTTCGTCCCAAAACGATGGCGGAGTACGTCGGGCAGGAAAAGGTAAAAGCCAACTTGTCCGTTTTTATCCATTCCGCCAAAAAACGCGGCGAAGCGTTGGATCACGTGCTTTTGTACGGACCTCCGGGGCTCGGAAAAACGACGCTCGCGCATATCATCGCAAACGAAATGAATTCGCAGATCAAAGTGACCTCGGGTCCCGCGATCGAAAAGGCGGCGGATCTTGCCGCAATGCTGACGAATTTGTACGAGGGCGACGTCTTGTTTATTGACGAAATCCATCGTCTTTCCCACGCCGTAGAAGAAATATTATATCCCGCAATGGAAGATTATATGCTCGATTTCGTGGTCGGAAAAGGACCGAGCGCCAAGAGCATTCGCATTCCGCTCAAACGGTTTACGTTGATCGGCGCGACCACGCGCGCAGGTATGTTGACCGCGCCTCTCCGCGATCGTTTCGGCGTCATGTGCCGTTTGGAACTCTATAAACCCGAAGACCTTGCGAAAATCGTGACGCGTAGCGCGCGCCTTCTCGAAATCGGAATCGAAAAAGAGGCGGCGATCGAGATCGCAAGCCGTTCGCGCGGAACGCCGCGTATCGCAAATCGTTTGCTGAAACGCGTGCGCGATTTCTCGGAATACGCAAACGAAAAAGTGATCACCCGCGAAACCGCGAAAAAGAGTTTGGATCTTTTGGAGATCGATGCGCTCGGATTGGACAGCATCGACCGCGAGATTTTAACGACGATCATCAAAAAACACGGCGGCGGCCCCGTCGGGCTCGAAACCTTATCCGCAACGATCGGCGAGGATCCTTCCACGATCGAGGACGTTTACGAGCCTTACTTGATCCAGCTTGGGTTTATCGCGCGTACGCCGCGCGGCAGGGTCTGCCTGTCTTCCGCCTATAAACATTTGGGATTCCGTGTGCCGCCTTCCAAAGAACAATTCTTGGAAAGCTTGGATCCCGCTTCTCAAAATAAAGATGAAGACCTCTGATTTCTATTATGAACTTCCCGAAGAATTGATCGCGCAACATCCCGCGGAGCCGCGCGATTCTTCGCGTTTGCTTGTGATCGACCGCAAAACGGGTTCTTTGACCGACAAGCATTTTTTCGATGTGATCGACTATTTGAAAGAGGGTGACGTCCTCGTCGTCAATAACACGAAAGTCATTCCCGCCCGCCTTTTGGGTCACCGCAAAGGACATACGGGCGAAGTGGAATTCTTGCTGTTGAAACGCTTGGATTACACGCATTGGAAGTGTTTGGTTCGCCCGGGGAAGAAGCTCGGGATCGGCGCGGAAGTCGAGTTTTCTCCCGAATTGTCCGCCGTTGTGACCGATCGCGGCGAGGAAGGAGAGCGCGTGGTAGAATTCCGTTTTGACGGCGTGTTCGAAGATATTCTCGCGAGAGTCGGCGCGATGCCGCTTCCGCCTTATATCAAAGAAAAACTCAAAGACGGATCCCGCTATCAAACCGTTTACAGCAAGATCGACGGTTCCGCCGCGGCGCCGACCGCCGGTTTGCATTTTACGAACGAACTCCTTGAAAGGATCAAAGCGAAAGGCGTAAAGATCGTCGAGATCCTTTTGCACGTCGGACTTTCGACGTTCCGCCCCGTCAAAGCGGAAAACATCGAAGACCATAAGATGCACGAAGAGTATTACGAGATTTCCGAGGAAGCGGCGAACGAGATCAACGCTGCGAAAAAAGAGGGAAGGCGAGTGATTTCCGTCGGAACGACGTCCGTCCGAACGCTCGAATCGGCGGCGACCGAAAAAGGCGTCGTAGCGGCGGGAAGCGGCAACACCCATATCTTTATCTATCCGCCGTATGAGTTTAAGATCGTGGATTGCCTGATCACGAATTTCCATCTTCCCGAAAGTACGCTTTTGATGCTCGTGTCCGCGCTGATGGGAAGAGAAGAAGCGCTTGCCGCCTACAAGCACGCGGTAGACGAGAAGTATCGGTTCTTCAGTTTCGGCGACGCGTGTTTGATTTTATAAACGTCGGGCTACTTCGTTTACTGTCTTACTTTCGGACGCCGATGACAGAAAAGGTCTATCCGCTCCCGAAACCAAGCCGAGCCTCGTCCCGCTCGTTTAAAAATCAAACGTAAGAAAGGGCTTGAATCTATTTGGAAAAAAGAGGGAAAAATGAGCGAAAAATTCAAGTATGAAGTGTTAAAAGTCTGCAAACAATCCGGCGCGAGGATCGGTAGGTTTACGACGCCGCACGGCATCATCGAAACGCCTGTCTTTATGCCCGTCGGAACGCTCGGCACGGTCAAATCCCTTTCGCCCGAAGAGGTGGAAGAAGTCGGATCGCAGATTCTTCTTTCGAATACCTATCACTTATATCTTCGCCCGGGTCACGAAGTCGTGCGTGCGGCGGGCGGACTGCATAAGTTTATGCGCTGGAACAAACCGATCCTGACCGACAGCGGCGGTTTTCAGGTTTTCAGCCTTTCTTCTTTCCGCAAGGTCACGGACAACGGGTGCGAATTTGCGTCCCCGCTCGACGGCGGCGCTCATCACTTTTTGACGCCCGAAAAATCCATCGAGATCCAAAAGGCGCTCGGAAGCGATATTATGATGGCGTTCGACGAATGCACGTCGCCCGACGTTACGAAGAAGAAAGCCAAAGAGGCGATGGATCGAACGCTCTATTGGTTGGATCGCTCCGCGGCGGCGGCAAAGGACGCCGAAAACCAAATCCTTTTCCCGATCGTGCAAGGCAACGTACATGCAGATCTTCGCGAAGAGAGCGCGAAAAAGACCGCGCCGTACGCGAAATGCGGAATCGCGATCGGCGGGCTCAGCGTAGGCGAACCCAAACCCGTGATGTACGAGATGTTGGATCTTTTAAACCCGCTTCTTCCGAAAGATATGCCGCGCTATTTGATGGGCGTCGGCAGTATGGATTGCATCGTGGAAGGCGTGCTTCGCGGCGTCGATATGTTCGATTGCGTGCTTCCGACCCGCATCGCGAGAAACGGAACGGCGATGACGCTGAACGGCGATCTGAACCTTCGCAACTCGAAATACAAAGAAGATTTTTCGCCCGTGGAAGAAGGGTGCGATTGCTATTGTTGCCGCAATTACACGAAAGCGTACGTTCGCCATTTGATCACGTCGGACGAGATCTTCGGCGGCAGATTGCTTTCGATCCATAATATCCGCGCGTTGCACCGTTTGACGAATGCGATCAAACAGGCGATCATCGAGGATCGTTACGGCGATTTCGTCAAAGAATTTTTCGAAAAATACGAAGGATAAAAAGAGGAAAATCGACCGAATTCGAAGCGTTCGAGCGGTTTTTATTCTCAAACTATGTAAATATGCTTGTTAAAAACCAAGCGTTCGTGTATAATCTTTACAGGATTTATGAAGGAGATTTGAAACTATGACCGGATTTTTAGCTGCAAACACCAATGCCGGAAGTTGGATTATGATCGTCGTGCTCCTCGTCCTTTTCGTGGGTATGATGGCGATTTCCATTATTCCGCAGAAGAAGAAGCAAAGAGAGTATCAGGAAATGCAAAACGCGATCAAAGTCGGAACGCGCATTATGACGATCGGCAGACTCGTCGGCACCGTCGTTGCGATCAACACGGATAACACGCTCGAAATCGATATCGGCGCGAAGGGCACTCCCGTTATCATCGTGATCAACCGCGAAGGCATCGGTTTAAACCTCGACGCGCCCCAAATGGCGGGTAATAACGTCGAAAAAGCCGCCGAAGGCGACGTGGATGCGGAGCCGACCGAAGACGCTTCGTCCGATGACAAGAAGGACGATTCGATCTGATCCTTTTAAAAACCAAAGGCGTTCTTTCATTCGTTTGAGTGGAAGAACGCTTTTTTTATGCATAAGCGCCGCTTTCGCCGCATATCAATCGAGCGGAGGTGCTTATGGAAAAAAGTGCAGTCAGATGGATCTTGGATATTGTGAAAACCGTCGTCATAGCGATCCTTTGCTCGATGATCTTCGTCCTTATTTTTGCGCTGATCGTCAAATCGACGGATATCAACGAAACGGGGATCGCTTACGCAAATCAGGGGATCAAGATCGCCAGCGTTTTGATCGGAACGCTCGTCGGCTTTCGCCGAGGCGGTGAAGCGGGGTGGCTCAAAGGATTGATCGCGGGGCTTCTGTACGTCTTCTTTTCCTTTTTGGTTTTTTCTCTGATTTCGGGTGAACTTTCTTGGAGCAACCTTTCTTGGATCGATTTCGTAACGAGCGCGGCGGTCGGTGTGATTTGCGGCGTGATCGCCGTAAACGTTAAAAAGAGCCCGAAAATCGCTTGAAAAATGCTCGTGCGTATGCTATAATTTTCAAAGAAACAAAGGGCGGGGAACCGCCGATCCAAGGAGAATAGTATGAAGCATATCAGCACGATCGCAAAAACTGAAAGAAAGTCGTCCGTCATCGGTTGCGGCGAATGTCAATCCAGCTGCCAATCCGCTTGCAAAACGAGCTGCACCGTCGGCAATCAAACCTGTAAGCAAGAAGAAAGGATCAACACGGTCGAAAAGAAAGAGCAACTTTGATTTTCAATGAGGCTTATCACACATTGTTTCCCCTTTACCTATAAAGGAGAAACTTTTTATTTGATCTACCATCCTTTCAGCAACAGTTTGCATTCGGTAGATCGCAGCGCGTATCTCGTTTTGAAAAACAAATACGAAGAGTTAAGTCCGCAGGAGCTTGCGGACTTTTCCGCGTTATCCGAAGCGGACAAAAACGAGATATTGTCCGAAGCGACGGAGCTCGAAGCGCAGGGGCTTCTCGGGAAGGACGAAACCTTTCCTTATAAAAAGTCTTCGATCGTAAAGGCGCTTTGTTTGCACGTCTGCCACGATTGCAATTTAAAATGCCAATACTGCTTCGCGAAAGAAGGAACGTATAATACCGCGCGCGACTATATGACGAACGAAGTTGCGGAAGCGGCGGTGGATCTCTTGATCGAGAAAAGCGGAACGCGCAAAAATCTCGAAATCGATTTCTTCGGCGGAGAACCCTTGATGAATATGCCCGTCGTCGAGCACACCGTCGAATACGGCAAGCGCCGCGCGGCGGAAAAGGGGAAAGAGATCTCCTTTACAATGACGACGAACGCGATCCTCTTAAACGATAAAAACATCGAATACCTGAATCGTGAAATGGATAACGTCGTAATCAGTATAGACGGGCGCGAATGCGTGCATAATCGCGTGCGTAAGACGAGAAACGGGACGGACGCCTATAAGCTGATCACGGAGAATGCGAAAAAGTTCCGCGCGGTTCGCGGCGATAAGCGTTATTATATCCGCGGCACGTTTACGGCGTATAACCTCGATTTTGCGTCCGACGTCCTCTATTTGGCGGATTTGGGCTTCGATCAGATTTCCGTCGAACCCGTCGTTCTGCCGCCCGATAATCCGATGGCAATCACGGCGGAGAAGGTCGGAGCGGTCTTAAAGGAGTACGACAAGCTTGCCGAAGCCTATATCGAAAGGCGCGCAAATGGCAAATGGTTCAACTTTTTCCATTTTATGATCGATATGGAAGAAGGACCTTGTATTATGAAGCGTCTGTCCGGTTGCTCCGCGGGGTGCGGGTATCTCGCCGTTTCTCCGATCGGAGATGTCTATCCCTGCCACCAATTCGTCGGGGAAGAGGGCTACAAGATCGGCAACGTTTTGACGAAGGAATTCGATTCGTCCATTCCTCGCGAATTTGCGGAAATTACCGTCAATAATAAGAAAAAATGCGAGAACTGTTTCGCCAAATATTATTGTAGCGGGGGTTGCTTGGCGGCTTCGCACTATTACGAAAAAGACCTTTTGACGCCGTACGGCGCGGGTTGCGAAATGATGAAGAAGCGCCTCGAATGTTCGCTCGGGATCTATGCGATCGAGAAAAATTTGCGCGAAAAGCATTGACTTATAGTTTACTTATTTATATAATAAATAATTGTTACTCTGATTTTTTAGGAGGCTCTATTTGTGAACAGGAACATACCGAAAGAAATGAACTCCGGGCCGAAGATGACGAAAGGCAAAGCAATTGCCGTTTTCGTGATCATCGGCGTTTTGATCGCGGCGGGAGCGGTTTTCGCTTTCGTTTCTCTCGATCACGGCGAGCTTGGAGTTTGGGACTATGTCGCTTATCCCAAAACGATCAGTTTGGGATTGGATATGAAAGGCGGCGTTTACGCCGTGTTCGAGGCCAATTCGTCCGATACGAAGAATTTAAGTTCTCGTATGGACGGAACTGTCGAGCAACTTTCCAACATGCTTTACGATAAAGGTTACACCGAAGCGTCCGTCAGCAAAGTAGGCGACGATCGCATCAGGGTCGAAGTGCCGGACGTGTCCGATCCCGAAACCCTGTTTAACTTGATCGGTACGCCGTCCAGCTTGGAATTCCGCTCGGAAGGGAAGGACGAAGAGCTTACGGACGAAGGTCTGTGGGTCACCGGTAAAAACCTTGAAGACGCATACGTGTCCGTCGATAACGATAAGAATTACGTCGTCGCGATCAAATTCGACAGCTACGGAACCGATCGTTTCGCGAAAGCCACGACCGAACTTAACGGAAAAGCCTTGAACGTTTGGATCAACGGCGAGTGGGTCATGGGACCGACGGTCAACAGCGTTATCACGAACGGCAGCGCGATCATCACAAGCGAAGAATGGGCTTCGAGCTATACTGCGGCGAGCGAAATGGCAACCAAACTTCTCGCGGGCGCGTTCGACGTTGAATTGAAGCTCGTCGAAAGCCGTGAGATCTCCGCGACCCTTGGTGTAAACGCTCTTTCCACGAGCTTGATCATCGGCGCGATCGCGATCGGACTCATCATCTTGCTGTTGATCTTCCTTTACAGATTGCTCGGTGTTGCTTCGGGTCTTGCGTTGTCCTATTACATCATCACTTATATCTTTATCCTTTCGGTGTTCCCGTGGGTTCAGCTTACGCTCTCCGGTATCGCGGGCGTCTTGATCAGTATCGGTATGGCGGTCGACGCGAACGTTATTATCTTCTCCCGTATCAAGGACGAATATCGTTCCGGAACGGGTGAGATCTCGATCCAGACCGCGGTCAGCTCGGGCTTCCGCAAATCCATCTCCGCGATTATGGACGGTAACATTACGACTCTTCTCGGTTGCTTGGTTATGTACTTGCTCGGAACGTCCAGCATCAAGAGCTTCGCGCTTACGCTTGCGATCGGTATCATCATCAGTATCTTTACCGCGCTTGTTATTACGAGGCTTCTCGTCAGCAGCTTCCTCGCGTTCAATAGAGAGAATCCGAAGCTCTACAACCTGTATAACAAAAACAAAGAAGAATCCGCCGGCGGCGCTTCCGCAGATTTGACTTCTTTGGAGGAGGTCGGCGAAAATGAGTAAGCACAGCATGAAAGATTTCAGCATCAGAAAATTAGACCTCAGCTCGTATAACGTTCACTTCCTTCCGAAGTATCGTATTTGGTTTGCGGTTCCGCTCGTTATCGTTCTCGTTGCGATTATCGTGTTCTCGATCTTTGCGGCGGTCGGCGGCAGCGCATCGAACGGTATGAACCTCGGTATCGACTTTACGGGCGGTACGGTTATGACCGTAAACATCGGCAACGAGCTTGACGACGAGGCTTCTTATAATGAGTACAGCAAAGAAATTCGCAAGATGATCGAAGATCAAGGCTTCAACGTCAGCTATATCCAAAAGAGCGGAACGGGCGCGGACGCCGCCGTCCTTTTGAAATACCAAAACAGCAAAGCGGATATCGAAGAGAGCAACCAAGCGTTGAAAGATTCGATCGCCGCGAAGTACAATAACGTTACGGCGGACGACATTTCTCTCGAATCCATCAGCGCGTCTTCCGCGAAAGATCTTTTGAAGAAAGCGATCATTTCTCTCGTCGTTATCTTCGCGGTCATGCTTGTGTATATTGCGATTCGATTCGAACTTTGGAGCGGTCTTTCCGCATTGTGCGCCTTGATCCACGACGTTGTGATGATGGTTGCGTTTACGATCATCTTCCATATCGAAGTCAACACGACCTACGTCGCTGCGGTCATCACGATCGTTGCGTACTCGATCAACAACACGATCGTCGTGTTCGACCGTTTGCGTGAGAATATGCGCCTTGCGCCGAAGGTCGGAAAAGTGCCCCTCGAAGAGTACACCGAAGAGGCGGTCAACTCCACCTTTACGCGTTCCGCGGTTTCTACCTTGACGACGATGATCCCGGTTTTTTTGTTGGGAATCTTCGGCGTAACGAGCCTTCGTCAATTCGCGTGGCCGATCATGTTCGGTTTGATCGGCGGTACTTATTCTTCGTTGATCCTTGCGCCGACGATCTACGTTTTGATCCGCCGTGCGATCATCGATCATAAGAACAAGAAACTCAACACGGTGACGTACGACAAACCGTCCAAAAAGCAAAAGGACGATTTCTCGGACGTGCTCAGTCAAAGAAAGCGTAACAACGCGTAGTAAATTTTGAAGGGGCGAGTCAATCGCCCCTTTTTTCAGCGGAAAATGAACGATTTCGGATCACGGGAAAAGATACGCGCATTATCGGCGGAACTAAGCGTTTCGCCGCTTTTTGCCGAGATTTTGATCGCGCGCGGGATCGAGGACGCGGAAAGCGCGAAAGCCTTTTTACATCCGTCCGTTCAAGATCTTTCCGATCCGTTCGCGCTCGTCGGCATGAAAGAAACGGTCGAACGAATTCGCACCGCGATCGAAGAAAAGGAAAAGATCGTCGTTTACGGCGATTACGATTGCGACGGCATTATGGCGACTTCGATCCTTTCGGGATATCTTTCCTCGATCGGCGCTGACGTCGAATACTTTATTCCGAATCGCTTCGAAAGCGGCTACGGGCTGAACGTGGAAGCTATCGAAGAGATCGCCGAAACCTATTTTCCCGATCTGATCGTAACCGTCGATTGCGGCATTTCTTCGGTCAAAGAAGCGGAATACCTTTCCGAAGATCTTGCGATCGACTTGATCGTGACCGATCACCACACGCTTCCGGACGTATTGCCGAACGCGATCGTTCTCAATCCCAAACTCACGAAAGACAGTCCCGCTTTCGACCTTTGCGGCGCGGGCGTCGCTTTTAAGATCGTGCAGGCGCTCGGCGGCTTGGACGAAGCCTTGAAATATATCGACATGGCGGCGATCGCAACGGTGGCGGACGTCGTTCCTCTGACGAACGAAAATCGCACGATCGCGTATCTCGGTTTAAAAAAGATCAATTCGCGCGCAAGTTTGAAGAAAGGGCTTCGAATGTTGATTGAGTCCTGCGATCTCAAAAACGAATTGACCTCATACGATATCAGTTTTCAGCTTGCTCCGCGGATCAACGCGCTCGGACGTTTGTCGGACGCGAAAGAGGTCGTTCGTCTTTTCGTTTCGGACGAGTACTTGGAGCTCGAAGGGCTTGTGGAAAAGCTCAACACGCAAAACGAGCTACGCCGTTCTTTGGAAGCCGAGCAGCTCAATGAAGCGTTCGAAATGCTGAAAGACGTCGATCTGACCGCGCACAAACTCATTTATTTATATAAGGAAAGTTGGAATATCGGGATCGTCGGATTGATTGCCGGAAAACTCAGCAAACGTTTCCATCGTCCCGCCGTAATTCTCGGGGGAGAGGACGTGCTTCGCGGAAGCGCGCGTTCGCCCGAAGGGATCGATATCTATCAGGTCTTAAAGAGCGCGGAAAGCGTGTTGGAAGGCTTCGGCGGACATAAAGCGGCAGGGGGGCTCAGCGTAAAGCGCGAAAACGCGATCGAAGCCCGAAAGTTGATGGAACAGTATATAGAGGAAACCTATCCGATTTCCGCCTTTAAGTTCAAAGAAGAGCCGTCCTATTCCGTTTCGCCCGATGAGATCACGCTTTCGCTTTGCGACGAGGTCGCTTTGCTTGAACCGACGGGTGTCGGAAACCCGAAACCGACGTTTAAGCTTCCGTCTTCCTGTTGTAACCTGACGCCGATGGGGTCGTCCGCGCACGTAAAAGGCGCTTTAAATCGCAATGCGGAGCTCGTTGCCTTCGGCGCATCGTATCTCGCGGAAGGCGTATCTTTCGGCGTTACGTATGATTTCGTGACCTCTTGCAGAAAAAACGTTTACAAAAACAAGGAATCCGTCCAAATGAGGGTCGGTTACGCTGTTCCGAAAGGCTTTGAAAAGGGCTCTGATCTTTACGCGTATAACCGCTATTTGCGCTCGAATCTGTACCCCGAAGCGCCGTCGGAATTTACGCCGATCACGTTTGCGGAAGCCAAGGATTCTTTTTACGACGACGATTTTTGCACGTTGTTCGTAGCGTTTTCCGCGGCAACCGTTTCCGAATTCAAAAAGGCGCTCGGAGATCGTTCGATCCCGATCTGTTACGGGCAACCGTTCGGCGAACCCGAAAACGAACTCGTGATCGCGCCCGATTTCGACCTTTGCGCGTATCGACGCATCGTCCTTCTCGATACGCCGCTCACGAAAGGGTATTTAGCGTATTTAAACAAAATCTCGAATGCGGAATTGTTCGTAGTGACCGACCGTTATCCGTTCAAGGAGATATTTTCCGCGATCGACCTTTCGAGAGAATCCATCTATGCGGCTTATTCGAACGTTAAAAAGTTCGTCTTTTCGGGGAATGCGGCTTCTACACCGATCGATCTCGCGTCCAAAACGGCTTCGTCCGTCGCGGCTTTTCTCGCAAAGTTTTACACGCTTTATGAAAGCGGATCTTTGAAAATCGGGCAAAACTTCGCGCTTCTTCCGCAGGAATTCAAAGAACCCTCCGACTCTGTGTTATATAGGCGCATTACCGCGCTTTCCAAGCAAAAATGAATATTTACAAACTGATCGGCGAGTATTTAAGCGAAAATACCTATCTTCTCGAAAAAGAGGGAAAGATCCTCGTGATCGACCCGGGCGCAACCGCGGCCCGTATTTTCGATGCCGCGAAAAACGTGAAAGGGGAGATTCTCGCGGTTCTTTTGACGCATGGACACGCCGATCACGCGCTCGGTGCGGCTGAGCTTGAAAACAGCGGCGTTCCCGTTTATCTTTTGGGCGGGGAAGAGGAAGTTCTGAACGGCCGTGCGAATCTCTCGATCGCGCTCGGTTTTTCGCTCGAAAAGGTCAAAAATCCGATCCCTTTAAAGGACGGTGAGATCCTTTCTTTGCCGCCTTTTGAGATACAAGTCATCGCAACGCCCGGTCATACGGCGGGCGGCGCTTGCTATTTAATCGAAGGAGAACTCTTTTCCGGTGATACGCTTTTCGAGTTTTCTTATGGAAGGACGGATTTTCCGACGGGTGACGAACAGGATCTTTTATGTTCGATCGCAAACGAGCTCTTTTCGCTTCCGGACGAAACGTCGGTCTACTGCGGACATTCGAATATAAACCCCGGAAAAGAACTTTTTTCGGGCGTTTTCGAAGCCCTTCCGGACACGGTAATCGGTCGGGAAAAAACCTCAAATCCGATCTTGGACTTGTTATGAAATGGAAGATTGAAACGACAGGGGAATCTTATCAGCACGAGCTCGAAGACGTCGTTCGCGCCTTCGAACCGTTTGCTTCTCTTTCGCCCGAAGGAGAGGCGGTTTCCGCGGTCGTAACGGCAGAGGGAACTGTTGCGGAAACGAATATAAAATGCAAGAATTATCCGACGATTTCAAGAAAATACGAAATTCAAAATTCGGACTCTCCGCTTCTTGTGAAACGCCAGCTCAAACGCTTTCTGAAACGTGATTTTTACGACTTTTTATCCGCTGCTTTAAACCGCACTCTCTCTTATGGTTCGCTGACGGGTATCCGCCCGACCAAACTCTTTTACGAGCTTTTGGAAGAGGGCAAAGACCCTGAAAAAGAATTGGTCGAGTATTTTCGCGTTTCGGAAGAAAAAGCGCGCCTCGTTCGCACGATCGTAGACACGCAAAAGGGAACGTACGCCACCGAAACGGAGAAGTACGATTTCTTCGTGAATATCCCGTTTTGCCCGAGCCGTTGCCACTATTGCAGTTTTCTGTCCGAAGTCATCAACCCGAAAAAAGGGAATCTGCCCCTTTATGTGGACGCGCTGATCCGAGATATCCGTTGCGCCGTCCCGAAGAAGCCCCGCCGCGCGATTTACGTCGGAGGGGGAACGCCGACTTCGCTTTCGCCCGAGCTTCTCGATCGCGTTCTCGAAGCGATCGACGCAAAAGGTGAGGAATTTACGGTCGAAGCGGGGCGCCCCGAAACGTTGACGGAAGAAAAAATCGCCGTGATGAATAGGCGCGGTGTGACCCGCGTTTCGGTCAATCCGCAAACCTTTAAGCAGGAAACGTTGGATCTGATCGGTCGACGCCATTCGGTCGAAGACATTTATCGTGCGTATCGTGCCGTGCGCGACGGCGGCGCGTTCGACGTTAATATGGATTTTATAACGATGCTTCCCGGCGAAACGTTCGAGGATTTTAAGTATTCGCTCGATCAGGCGATCGACCTTGCGCCCGAGAATATTACCGTCCATTCGCTTTCGATCAAACGCGGAAGCGTTTTCGCCGAGCAAAAATACGACAATTTCAGCGACCGCACCGCGGAAAAGATGTCTTCCTATGCGCTCGAAACGCTTGAAAAGGCAGGGTATTCGCCATACTATATGTATCGCCAAAAGAACACGACGGGTAGGCTCGAAAACGTCGGCTATGCGAAAAAAGGGAAAATTTGCAAATACAACGTTGACATTATGGAAGAAACGCACGACGTTTACGCGTCCGGCGCAGGCGCGATTTCCAAGCGCATTTTCGGGGACGGTTTGATCCGTCGGCTTGCAGAAGTCAAAGAGATCAAAGGCTATCTCGAACGCATCGGCGAGATCATCGACAAAAAAATCGAGTTTTTCAAGGGCTAATCGCTTTACTTATTCTTTTTCGTGATGTTATATTATATATACCGCGCGCTCGGTTCGGCGAGTCGCTTACGTCTTACTGCGCTTGCGGCGAATCTAAAAATTTCCATCGGAGGTAAAATTATGGAAAAAAGCGAAATCATTGCAAAGTACGCACGCAGCGAAGGCGATACCGGTTCTCCCGAAGTCCAGATCGCTCTGCTGACCGAG
>DBVY01000055.1:18850-18993 GCA_002308575.1 Christensenella sp. UBA1252 | reverse complement strand
GTCGGGTTATTCGGATAGCACATCAAAAGAACTTTCGTCTTGGGCGTGATCGCTTTTTCGAGCTCTTCGGGGGTCAGAATAAAATTCGTGTCCTGCGTGGTTTCCACGACGACGGGGACACCGCCCGCCATCGTAACGGCGGG
>DBVY01000055.1:14486-18843 GCA_002308575.1 Christensenella sp. UBA1252 | reverse complement strand
AAAACTTCGTCGCCGGGGTTCAAAAGCGCGCGCATCGTGATATCCACCGCTTCCGAAACGCCGATCGTGGGAAGGATCTCGCAAGACGGATCGTACTCCAACGCGTACTTCTTATGAATGTAATAGCTCATAAGCTCGCGGAGCTCCATGATGCCGCCGTTCGACGTGTAATGCGTGTGACCGGAAAGCAAGCTGCGAACGCCGCCGTCAATGCCCTCTTTGGGCGTTACGAAATTCGGCTCGCCGACACCGAGAGAAATGCAATCGGGCATCGTAGCCGCGATGTCGAAATACTTTCTGATTCCCGAAGGTTTGAGCCCAACGATCTTGTTATTCAGATATTTGTTGTAATCCATAGTAATAGATATTATAATTCCGCGCGCCCTTTAAGTCAATATTTTTGGGAAAAAGAAATCAAAAGACCCGTTTTCAAAAAAAAGAAAGGGCGTTCCCGACCGAAGGAAGGCGGAAACGCCCGATGCCGTTTTCAAGCGCGCGGAGCAAGAATCGCTCCGCTTTATTTCAGAATCTTTCGGATCGCTTCGGACGCGGCGAGGAGCCCCGCGATCGCGGGCGCGTAAGAATTCGAGCCGAGCGCGCCGCCGAGCGAACTCGGTTTTTCGGCGGAAAAGATCACGCGCACGCCGCTTCCCACCCCTTTTTCCGCCAGCGCTTTTCGGATCTTTTTCGCAAGCGGGCAAGTATGCGTTTCGGAAATATCCGCCGCGCGGAACGCCGAACCGTCCTTTCTGTTCGCCGCGCCCATCGCGCTGACGATACATTTTCCTCGCTTTTTCGCTTCGAGGATCAAAGCGATCTTGGACGGAACGGAATCGATCGCGTCCACGATCACGTCCGCGCTCCAAAGCGCGCCAAGCGAAGGAAGATTTTCTTCGGTTACGAAAAGTTTTAAGGCGGTCACCTTGCAATCGGGGTTGATCGCCTCGATCCTATCTTTCATTAGGTCCGCTTTCCCCTGCCCGACGGCGGACGGAAACGCGATGATCTGGCGATTAACGTTGGACGGCATAACGACGTCCGCGTCGATCAAAAGGATCTCGCCTACGAAGGCGCGCGCGATCGCTTCCGCCGCATATCCGCCGACCCCGCCGACGCCTACGACGGCAACCTTCGCTTTTTTTAGCGAGGCGACGCCTTCCGATCCGTATAAAAGTTCCAAACGATCCGTAAACTGTTCCATACCGCCATTATAGCGCATTCTCGGATTTTTCGCAACGAACGCGCGATAAACTTTATTCGCCGAGCCTGCGACCGACCGAAAGGCGCGCGTAAAACTTTTTCAGCCCGAGCGGATAGCTCAAAACCAATCCGAGCGAGCCACCGACGCTCATTTGCAAAAGATCGAAGGGAATGGACAAAAGCGCGTAGCCGGGCGTTCCGTACACAAACGCGGAACCGAGCGCATAGATCCCGACCATAAACAAGCCGCCGACCACGACGCCGAGCACCGACCCGAGAACGGGGCGGGATTTAAACGCGTAACGGGAAAATACGGAGATCAAAACGGCTTCGATGCCGTGCGCCGCAAGCGTTATAAACATCGCCGCGGGGAAAAACATCAAATCGCCCAAAAAGGATCCGATGCCGCCCACCACGAACGCGAAAACGGGAGAAAGCAGAACGCCCGCCACCGTGATCGCCGTGTCGCAGAGATACAAGCGCCCGCCGCCCGGAACCGGAATTCCGAACATGCTCAAAAGCAAATTGATGCCCATCAGGACAGCCGCCGCGCAGATCTCGAACGTCGTCGTCCTTTTATTTCGTTTCGGAGCGCCCGATTTTTTCGTAAGCTCCCTTTCTTCTATTTCGATTTCACTCATAACAAGCCTCCTTAAAAAATTATCGTTGAAAAATGCGTGATCAATGCCATCGACAACACATTCGTCCGAAACGATAATTCTTTCTGTTCAGCGTGATCAACAGATCCGTCATGCGCGAAACTCCTTTTACCTATCACCACGGTAGGTTGAAATCATTGTAACGGGATTTTGCTCGATTGTCAACGGATTTTTACAAGGATTTTCGAAATTTTTAACGTTTTTTCGAAAAAGTTCGGTTCCGCCCTTTTCTTTGCCCGAAAAATCTTCCCAACGCTTTTCACACGCTTGACGGAATTTTTCTTCTGTTGGTATACTCTTTTATATGGAAACGTTACGTTCGCAAAAAATGGCGACGATGCCTGTTAAAAAATTGTTGATCACGATGAGCCTGCCCGCGATCTTTTCGATGCTCGTGCAAGCGATCTACAACATCGTGGACAGCTTATATCTCGCCCATTTCAGCTATAAAGCGATTGAAGCGACCTCGATCGTCTTCCCGCTTCAAATGCTGATCATTTCGGTCGGGATCGGGATCGGCGTCGGTACGAACGTTTATATTTCCAAAAGCCTCGGCGAAGGCAAGCGCGGGCGGGCGAGTTTCGCCGCGCAAAACGGCGTGTTTATGGCGCTCGCCGCCTACCTCGTCGTTTTGATCCTCGCGTTTACGATCGTCAAACCCTTCGTTCACGCTTACACGAAAGATCCCGAAACGGCAGATATGGCGGTTTCCTATCTTTCGATCTGCATGACGTTCTCCCTCGGCGTTTTGATCGAGATGACGACGAGCAAGATTTTGCAATCGACGGGCAATATGCGCGTTCCGATGTTTACGCAGTTGATCGGCGCGATCACGAACATCATTTTGGACCCCTTCTTCATCTTCGGCATCGGCGTCTTCCCCCGCCTCGGCGCGAAGGGCGCGGCGATCGCCACCGTGATCGGGCAATTCTTTGCGATGATCTTCTCGCTCTGCATGCTGATTTTCAAAAAACAGGACGTACATCTCCTGCGCAAGGGGTTCTATCCCTCGCCGTCCTATATTTGGCGCATCTTAAAGGTCGGGCTTCCGTCCATGCTGATCAGCGCGCTTCCCGCTTTTACGACGATCATCGTCAACAACTTTATCAAAACCTTCCCTTACGCGATCTCCGTCCTCGGCGTCTATTTCAAACTGCAATCCTTCGTCTTCCTGCCGATCTTCGGTTTGACGCAGGGCGGTATGCCGATTTTGAGCTATAATTACGGTTCGGGCTCGCGCGCGCGTTTCTCTCAAACCTTCCGATTTATGGCGACGCTCGCGGTCGGGTTTATGGCGCTCGGCGTCGTCATCTTCCAGTCCATTCCGAACTATCTGATGATGATGTTCGGGCACGGCGAAGACTTCGTGCGCGTAGGCACCTACGCGATGCGGATCATCAGCATTTGCTTTATCCTCGCGGCGGTCAGCATTTCGATCACGACGATGATGCAATCGATGGGGCGCGGCTTTACTTCCCTTTTGATCACGCTTTCCCGTCAGCTCGTGATCATTCCGTCTGCCTACCTGCTCGCAAAGTATACGCAAACGACGGGCGTTTGGTTCGCCTATCCGATCGCGGAATTCGTAACCTCTTCGATCTTCCTGCCGATCTCGATCCACGTCTATAAAAAGGAATTCGCGCGTAGGCTCGCCTTCCTCGAAGCGCAAAAACAAAAAGAAGCGGAAGAGCTTTCCCCTGCGCCTGCAACGGAAGCGCCCAATACCGAACTTACGGCGCAAGCGCCGTCGAACGAAACGAACGCATAAAGCAAAATATACATGCAAAAAAGCCTTCCAAAAATCGAGGAAGGCTTTTTTATTCGGAAGTAAATCATTGCTTTATTTGATATCGAGCTCCTCTTTGCGCTTGGCGATGAGTTTTTCCAGCTCGTCGTAACGGCGGGTCTTTTCCACCGAGGGGATCTCTCCGTCGCCCAAGATCTTGGCGATCTCGATCGAAAGCTTGCGGCGCTCTTTTTCGAACGCGGCGTACTCCTTATCCGCGCGCAGCTTCTTTTCGCGATCCTCTTTCGCAACGCCCGAAACGTCGATCGCGCGCGACTCGACCGCGGCGGCGACTTCGGCGGCGGGTANNGGCGGGCGTTTTCCGCCCCGTGCTCTTCCAGTTCGAAAGGATCTGATTCATATACGCGGTTGCGTAGGGTTTACCGGCGGCAATCGAAGCGGCTTCGGTGATCGCGCTCTCGTCAAAGCCCCAAGACAGCCAGTTTTTATAAAGCGCGCGGTCGTTCTCGCGCACCTTGCGCGCGCCGCCCGTCATACGCACGATCTTTTCCATAAATACGTCGGCGTCTTTGAGCTCGCGTAGGCGGGCGCGAACGGCGTCCTCCGAAACGTAACCCATCGAGAAAAAGTCCTGCACTTCGCGATCCATCGCGCTCAGCGTGCGGTAATCGTCCAAGAAACAGCGCTCCGCGATCAAGAGCAAACTCTCCGCGGAGAAGCCTTGCGCGACCCATTTCGCGGCGTAATTCTC
>DBVY01000055.1:517-14463 GCA_002308575.1 Christensenella sp. UBA1252 | reverse complement strand
TTGTTGACGCGCACGGCGATATCCAAAAGATCGTCCCTGCGCTTGATCTCTTCCAGCACGTCGACGGCGGTATAGACGCCTTTTTTCGCAAAGCCTTCGAGGATTTCGTCCAGCTTCGCCATGCCGCCCTTGCGCTTCGCGAGTTTCGCGGCTGCGAGGATCGCGTCCTTGGAAAAGCCGAGTTGGTTGACCCATTTGACGTACAGCTGACGGTCGGTCGGATCGGGCGCAGACGTCCTTCCGAGAGCGCCGAGCACGGCGCGCACATCCTGCGAAGCCGCGTCCTCTTTCATCAGCCTGTCTTCCGCGTCGCGCACGGTGCGCACGCCGGCTTCCGCCCAGCTGTTCGCGACCTTGCGAATATAGCGAACGGGGTTGTCCTTGTTGCAATAGCCGAGGCAGTATTTGATGATCAAGAGCATCGCGTCGGGCTCCAATTTACCGTCCTCGATGATCGTGTAGTACTCCATAAATTCCTGCGGCGTAACGACGCGCCCCTCGAAGATCTCCTCGACTTGGCGGTTGAAATCGGCGTACTTCTGCTTTTTAAAGGTGCGAGACAAGCCGAAACGACTGCGCACGGAAAGATATTTAACGGAGAAAGGCTCGTCGAACACGCGGACAAGACCTTGCTTTTCCCAATACGAAAAAGCGTTCCGAACCTCTTTTTCCGAAAGGTTCAGGTCTTCCGCAAAACGGGCGAGCGTTATATTTTCCGCGTTTTTGCGGCAAACGTCCAAACCCAAAAGATACACTTTGAGTTCCGCTTCCCCCGCAAGCGGCAAATAATGCTCGATAAAAAGCGAATCGACGAGGACGAACCCCTCTTTTTCCGCTTCTCCGTCCAAATAACAAAAAGCCATATGTTCTCCTATAAACAAGTGAAAGAATTATAGCACGCCCGCTCGCGCGCTGTCAATAAGCGAATTCGACGGGGCGCTTTACAGAATTATGCCAACGTAATGCTCTTTCTCAAAAGGCGAACGCAATTCCCGATATCGTCCTTTTTCGAGAAGATCGAAGAGGATCCGCCGACGAAGATATCCGCCGAAGCCGCCGACATTTCGCGCGCGTTTTTAAAGCTCACGTTGCCGTCCACCTCGATTTCGAGATCCTTTCCTTCCGCGATCAGGTAATTGCGAAGATCTTTGATTTTTTCGATCATGCCCGCTTCCTTTTTCAAGCCCGCAAACCCGGGTTTGATCATCATCAAAAGCACGAAATCCAGTTGATCCAAATAATCGGAAAGAACGGAAATCGGCGTTTCGGGATTCAGCGCCAAGCCGAAGCGCGCGCCCTTTCCGCGGATCATCGAAGATAGGATCCGAACGTTGACGTCCGCTTCGTAATGCACGGAAACCATTTCGCCGGGCTTCAAATTCAAACGGTTGATAAAGATCGTCGGATTTTCGACGAGCAAATGGATATCCCTCTTAACGCCGCCCTTTTCACCGAGCGCGTTGCAAAGATCGATGCCGAGCGTAATGTTGGGCACGAAGGCACCGTCCATAATGTCGATATGCAAAAAATCGACGCCGTTTTCACGCAAAACGTCAACGTCGCGTTGGACGTTCAAGAGATCGGAACACATGATCGATGCGGAAATTCTTTTTTCATTGTTCATTGAATTTAACAACCATCCTTCCATACGGGATCGTATGATTTTTCATAACGGACAAAGCGTCCGGCAATTCTTCCTGCCCGAAAACGCGCGTGATCACGAGCGAAGGATCGATCGCGCCCTCTTGGATCAAAGAAAGCACGGCGCTCCAATCCGAGGGCGCGTTGTACTCGTAAGAAGAATTCCAAGTTCCGTAAAGCGTCAACTGCCGACGCAAGATCTGCCAATACGTTTTCTTGTCGAGCGTCATATCCGAATACGGATTTCCGACGAGAACAATCTGCCCGCCCGAACGCGTTTTATCGATCGCTTTGAGGAGAGATTCGTTCGACCCGACCGCTTCGAAAACGAGATCGTACTGCGCGTCCGAAGGCGCTGCGGATTCATCGATATAATTCTTTACGCCGCATTTTTCCGCAAGCACTCGTTTCTCCGCGTTTCTGCCGATCACCGTCGTTTCGATCCCTTTTGCTTGCAGGATCATCGCGATAAAAAGCCCGATCGCCCCCGTTCCGATGACCGCGGCGGTCTTAACGCCATCGAGATTCGCCGCCGTCGTTGCGTGATAGCCGACCGCAAAAGGTTCCAAGATCGCGGCTTGTTCGAAACGAACGCCGTCCGGCAAGGGCAAAAGATTCCATTTCGGAACCGCCACGAATTCGGCGAACCCGCCGTCGCAACGCGAACCCAAATAGTTATAATTCGAACACATCTCGTAATGCCCGCTTTGGCAATAGCGGCACTCCTTGCAGGGGATCAACGGAAAAACGCCCATTCGCTTTCCGATCAAATCGCGATCCTTTTTTGAAAAGACGGCCGCGACCTCTCCGCAGAATTCGTGCCCGGGGATCGTCGGGAAATGATAGGTTCCCGTCTTGAAGATCCGCGGCACGTCCGAACTGCAAATGCCCGCCGCTTTGACCTTTAAAAGCACCCACCCTTCCGAAAGGGCGGGAACGGGCACGTCCTTATAAACGAGTTTGTCTACCCCTTCCAGTACGTACGCTTTCATCGTTTCGCTCCGCTTTTTTGCATCTCGAATTTTTCGAGATCCGCCGTCGTCGTGATCTTATAGTTGTTTTCGTCGCCTTCGACGAGCTTGATCTTCAATCCGTGACGAAACGCGATCTCGCTGCTGCCTCTCGTCTTTTTAAGCTCTTCCGTAGAAACGGCGTTATGCACGGCGTAATACTTTCCGAACAGAAAACTTTCGGGCGCCTGCCCCGCAAACAGTTTGTCGCGATCGAGCAAATTCGTGATCTCCGAACCGTCGTTTGAAAAATAGACGGTATCCTTAACGCCGATCACGGGCATCGCGCCGTCGTACCCGTCGAGCGCCAAAAGGCGGTCGATCAGATCTTCCTCCAAATTCGGGCGGGCGGCGTCGTGGATCAGGACGACGGAATCGTCCGTCGCGACGCCTTCGCAGGCTTTCAACCCGTTATAAAGCGATTCCTGCCTCGTGTCGCCCGATTCGGCAAACGCGCATAATTTGGAGATCTTTTGCGCTTTCGCATAATCGGCAACGTAATCTTTCCAATCCGGGTGGCAAACGACGACGATCTTGTCGATGCGGTCTGAGCGCTCGAAAAGATCCAAGCAAAACCCGATGATGGGCTTCCCCTGAATTTCCAAATATTGTTTCGGGCGGGAGAGTTTCATCCTCGTTCCCGTTCCTCCTGAAAGAATGATCGCGATATTCATACGTTACTTTTTATCTCCGTTTTGGATCTCGTCCAAAATATTGTCGTAGATATTTTCCGCAGAAGATTTTCCATTGGGCGGAAGCAAATACTGATTCACAAACGCCGTGCGTTCCTCTTTCTTGGTATCGTTCCCGTTGATTACGACGTCAACGATAAAGCGTTCAATGTCTTCTTTAAGATTCTTTTCGGTATGATACAAAACTTCAAAGTTTATCGCACCAAAATCGTTCAGTTTTACTCTCGACGTTGAACCGATCGTAAACAGCGACGGTTTATTCGTGGCGGTGTATTCCGCAATAAACGAAATGCTGTCGAGGATCATCGCGTCGGACGTCAGGAACAAATCGATAAACTCACCCGTTTCGAGTTGCCCGTTTTCGAGATCCGCCCATTTTTGATAATAAGCTTCCGCCGCTTCTTTTCCCCACTTTTTATTGATCAAGTACGGTTTCAACATCGGATGCGGTTTGAACGCGATTTGAATCTCGTCCTTATACTTTTCCGCCATTTCAAACATAAAATCCGTCAACTCGTAAAAAGAATTGAATTGATACAGATTGCCGGGGAAATTATCCGAATGATGCGGCGCCCAAATGATGCGCTTCTTTTGTTTGGCTTGCGGTTTCCAAACGTCTTTCGGCTCGTAACTCTTATCGAAAAAGACGTCCAATTTCGGCGCACCGACGACGTACACGTTCTCTGCGTGATTATTCATCGCGACTTTTGCCATTTCCTTATGAATCGGCGTCGGCATAAAGTATCTGTCCACTTTATTGTTCAGTTCAAAGTTCATACACTCCGGATGATACGCGATATCGAAACAATAAGACGTATAGAAGGTAAGTTTATCCTCGAACTTATTGATATAGAAATTCTCTTGGAACTGCGGCAACCAATATTTCGTGTAGAAAACTACGTCAGGGTTAATGACCTTCCTGACGTTCAAGAATTCGCCCGTTTCATCGTCGTAACCTTTCACAAGGTTATATCCGCGCGATTTCAATATGCCGTAAGTAGTATTCATATAATCGACCATTGCCTCGTGCCCGTTAAACATAAAAGGCTTTACGACGACGATCGGTTCAAAGATACCGCTGTTTTTAAGATATTCATACAAATTCGTATAAATCCAACAAGAGATTCTCGACACAAATAAGCATATTTTTATCTTTTCTCCGTTCTGCATCTTCTTACGAAGTTTTGCATAAATCGGAGCCTTGTTTTTCTTTTTCTTCCCCTTCAAGAATCTAAACAACTTTCCGAAATTCTCTATGATTTGCGTGAAAAACGCAAGATGCAAATACGACGTACCGTTGTTTTTCTTCCTTATTTCGAAAAAGGGAAGCGATAAGAAGTAAATTCGATCGATAGTCGGCGTATAATGCAATCTTTCATAGATTATAAAGCCAAACAATTTGACCGCCTCTTTCGGAAACTCGTTCTTTAAATCATATCCGAAGAACAGCGCTGTCCTTTTGAGTGCTTTTTTGATCAATGTAACGAATCTCGATTGTTTCCGATCTCCGTTACCAACATTTGAAACTTTCGGTTGAACGTATTTATAATTCTTCTTCTCCGCCGCATTCTCATCGATTGTGCTGATATATTGAATATCTCCGCCGAGCTCGTTTTCGAAAAGATACGTCGGTTCACGACTTTCCGCATCAAAAGATAAACCGGAAAACTCTTGAATATACTTTATAAAATCTGCGCCGTTATACTTCTTTTTAATGAGGGCGTGCGCCTTTTTTACGTCGTACACGTTCGTGTTTTGTTTGGACGCAAAACGTTTGCAAAGCTCGACCAACTCTTCTTCCGTTTCGAAACAAGGAAGATTCAGCGTTTGAATCAAATCCTGAGAACGCGGCGATTTTTGCGCAAGGACGATCGTATCTGCCTGTGCCGCTTCCAGCAATCTCGAATAACTGCCTTTCGCAAAAGGTCCGTCATCGAACCAAAGCGTGAATTTCGATTTCGAACACTCTGCTTGATACTTGTCAATGTCGAAGACTTCGAAATTCTCCACACATTTTAATACTTCCGGATAATAATTCATGGAATCGTTGTTCCAATTCACGCCTTTGATCGTTAATCCGATATCCGATATGGCGGAAAGCATTTTGATTTTTTTCAATCCGAAAGATTCTTCTATGATTTTTTTTGTAGCGGTATTGTCAAGACGAAGATGCGAATAAGACAAAATGCTGTTGTATTCATCAAAAATCGTTGCATCGCTGTTCTGCTCGATTCCGTTTAAAACTTTTTTCGCGTCAGCGATCTCCATTTTTGTCGGGTCTTTAGCAAGCAAATTCCTATATTCTTTATAGCTTCCGCTTACTCGGTTCGTACCGATATATAAAAACTCGTATTCCTTTTCGCGATCATTATCGAATTGCGTATCTTCGCTCGCGGGGATATGAATAAGTTTAACTCGATCATCGTCAATGCCGAACGTTTCTTTGATGACTTCAAGTTCGTGTTCTTCCGTTGCGAAAAACATACAACGATCTATTTTGTTGCGGATCAAATAATTCGTCGGAAGCGAAACGTCTTGAACCGCATCCATATCGCAATAAGCGATCTTACAATTCACGTAATCCGAAAGATCCCAAAAACTGTAATTGAAAACGACGCAAAGCTCGGGATCGAACTCCGCCAATTTGTCCACCAGTTGTTGCGGTATTTTTTTATTCTTCTCCCATTCGCAATCAACGCATAAAACATCATTTCCGGCTTTCGCCAAAGCGTTGATAAGAGAAAAATAAAAATTCTTCTTCTTGGTTTCGACATTTTTTACGTGTTGTTGTTCCAAATCGTATCCGCCGACAAATATTCGTGCCATAATCAACCCTCTGTTTTTTCTTCCTTATTTTCTTTGAATAGCGAGCCCGGGAATTTATAACCGACGTTATAATTTACATTGAGGTTTAATCTTCCCAATTTGAATTTGACAACCTTTGTGTCTTTTTCAATCGCAGTCCATTGTTTTTTTCCGCTCAACCGAATAGCGGGTTTAAACCCGAACAATCCAAACCCGATAAATTTTCCGTTTTCATCAACCGTCTTATTGCAAAGCAAACAATTCAAAAAGTAATAATATACGTTCTCGCCGAACTTTATCTTTTTGAAAATTCTGAAACGGTTTAATCTCACATCATACTGCTCGATTATGTTATACGGCGTAAATTTAAGCAACCGCTTCGTTTTTTTATACGTTAATTCCGTTTCAATCGAATACTGCAACGTTTTAATGACGATGTCCCCAAAATCACTATGATTGTTTCGATAATACTCATAGCATTTTTCCGAAATGCTCAAACAACTCTTGGGATCGATAACGCTGTCTATCATATTGGAAATGCTCGTATACGGAACGGCAAAACGATTTTTTTGATCAACTGTAATCCCCACGCAGTATTCCTTCGTATTATAAATCCAATAATACATATCCGACGAAAACCGCTTTCCGGATAAAAATACAACTGCGGAAGGGATCGCAAGCGCCGCACAATCGATAATGGACGTTCCCATAGAAAATGCGATATCGCAATGCTTCACCAAATAATCGCCTAATTCCGCATAGGGAATTACACCCTTAAAAATAAATTGAATACAATGTCTGTATTTCTTTACATAGTTTTCGAGATTTTCTCTCTCCCGTCCGTCACCGACGATATGAAACCTTCTTATTTTTTCGGTCTTATATTTTGCAAAATTGTCGATTATATTATAAAGCGAACAGATTTTGTCCGGAACCAATCTTCCGACCCAAACGATATTGATTTCTTTGTCGTTGATCAATCCCTTTTTCAGCGTAGGCAATTCTTGATTATCATGGATCGAATAAACTTGCAAATACTTCTTATATTCAATGTTCTCGTTAAACTGCCAATTTATAATGTCCCTTGCCGACCAATCGTGGAAAACAAGCGCATTCGTCTTTTTTGCAAGTTGAATGAACTTTTTTTCCTCGTTATTGAACATAAGCCAATGCCATGCACAAGGCACCGTTTCAAAATGCCATAACAACATCTTGTTCTTTTTGTTCATCTTTTTGATCTGAACGATTTTCGTGCTACTCGTTATGATCACCATCGGCTCATCGACGGGCCAAACTTTATCGTAGATGTTAAAAATGATATTATGCACTTTGAGTTGAGGATTCTCTTTGAAATAATTGTAAGCGTATCCTCCTTCGTAGTCCGCATAGTAAACCTTCAACGAAGTATATTCGGCGATAACTTTTGCCAAATCAATAAAATATCGAGTTCCGCCTCCGATACTGTAAGCGACGAGCAAAAAACAAACGGACGAATATCCTTGCGCCTTGATTTGCTTTTCCAACTCTTTGATCTTTGCGATTTGTTTTTCCGTTATCATTTTACTTTTCTATCAACTCAATCATGTACAAATTCGGCAAAAGGAGGAAGCAAATCCTTTTTCCGAAATAAGTGGACGGCTTTAAAGGAGAAACGACCTTCGCTTTTCCTTTGATAAAGACGTCCAATGCCTTTTCGATATCGGACACGCAGTATCCGAAATGATACATTTTATTGCCCGCTTCGAGGATCGGCGAAACGGTCGCCCTTCCTTCGAGATCGGAAAGAAGCTCCAAGCGCGGCTGTCCTTTCGCTTCCAAAAAAAGACCGCGGATTCCCTGCTCTTCGTCCTCGAATACGGCGCTCGAACGGGTATAGCCCAAAAAGGTAAACGCCGCGAGATCTTTTTCGAAATCGCGCGAGGCGACGCCGATATGGTGGAATTCGAAATCGCCGATCGCAAGCTTCATATTGCGCTTAAAGATCAAAGCCGCCTTCCTTTCGAGAAGGGGGTGGATCTCCCCGTAAAAGATCTCTTTGTCGGCGTACTGCTCGACCGCGTTATAGGTGTTGCCGTTGATCTCGAACGCGTTTTCGATCACGCGGCGGGTTTTTTCCCCGATGCTCTCGTGAAAGGAAACGACGTCTGCGTTATCCTGCACCGTTCTGCAATAGAGTTCGTTAAGACCGATCTTTTCAAACGCGGCGCGATAGGCAAGATCCACGCTTTCGACCGCGGCGAGGGAATCTTTTTTAATGACCCATCTGCCCCATTCCGCCTTTCCGTCCTTTGCGTCGTAGACGCCGATCAAGCCTTCTCCTTCTCCCGTTACGCGGTTTTCGACGATGAAATAATAGTCGCCCTCGCGAAGGAAATAGTTTTCGATCCATTCCTCTTGCTTGGAAACGTCCGGCGAGATCGTGTGGATAAACTTATTCCGCTCGGCGTCTTCGAGCCGCACGGCGATGATAAACGCCGCGTCCGATTTTTTGACGGGACGCAGACGATAGCCGAACCCTTCGACCGTGATCTTATGCTTCATTCCGCTTTCGCCTCAACGATCTCGATCAGTTTGCGAAGCGTCGTGATCTGTTTGACTTCTTCTTGATCGAAAAGGACGTCGCATTCTTCCTCGATCGAAAGAATGATCTCGACTTTGGTCAAAGAATTCCAAAGATTCTCGGTGTCCAAATTCTCTTTTAAGTACGCCTCGTCTTTGCGCATTACGGACGCAACGATCTCCAAAACGTTTTCCATATGTTACCTGCCTTTTATAATATCGACCTCAACGAGTGAGGCTCTTTGATCAAACCGAAAGGGGGCGGGCGCCGCCAAGAACGCCTGCAAGTTTTTTTGAACGAACGCTTCCGCGGGAACGTTCCTTTCCCCTTTTTGAAACTCCACGCGGAGGCGATCCGCGCCGAGCGCGTCCATCGCCGCTTGGATCATTCCGAGAACGAGGATCTCGTCGATCCCCCTGCCGAGCGCGCGGCAGCTGACGAAACATTCTTCGAGCGTAAGCACGCCGTCCGCCGCGGTTCCCACCGCCACGCCGACCGTTCCGCTGTCCGAAAGTTTATCCGAAAGTTTCGCATAGACGACGACCGAATCCTTTCCTTTCATTCTCGCGAGAACTTCGTCCAAAGAATAGCGCTTATAGTTGAAAATGAATTGGTTCGTCTTATTCGCAAGCTCCGCCACGCGCGGCGCGCCGTCCTCGGCGTCCACGTGAAACTCGATCTTGATTTCGAGCGAGCGGATATAGTCTTCCTTCGAAAGCGACGCTTGCATTTCGTTTCGAAGCGCGTTGGATTGAACGTCCGCCTTGCGGATCTTGTCGTCCGCGCCGCCGACGAGCTTCAACAGCCCGGGATAGCAGGAAATCATACGATAGGTTTCCTCTCCGTCCTGCGAAGCGAGCAATTTTTTCATCGAGGGATAGGCGATCGACATACTCGCGATCTCGCCCGCGTTATCGTCCACAAACAACAAGCTGTCCGCGCCGACGTTCAAGATCTTCAAGATCTTTTGGGCCGCCTCGGATTTCTCGCCCCAAGACGCGCAGATCGCCGTAAAGTCCTCTTTCTTCAATGGGAAGTCCTCGCGCGTTTCGAACAGCTCGAAAACGTCCCGTTCGTCGTTTTTGGAAGCGACGCAAAGGAACCAACCGTTCGCCGCCTTCTCCTTCAAAAACGCTTGCAGTTTTTTATGCCCTTCGGTCAGTTTTACGCCGTGTACGCCCTCTTCGCCGAGAACGCCCGCGTACAGCGTGTTATCCAAGTCTACGACGATCCCTTTGAGCGCAGGCAAAAGCAACGCGGGGATATACTGCAAACCGAGCGTCTTCGAAATGCGAACGAGCGAAGCGGAACTGAGCCTTGTGCCCGTTGCACTTTCGAGTCTTTCGTCGAAAAAGCGATCCCCGAGTTCCTCTTGCAGACCGGAAAGATCCAAGCAAGGAACGGACGCTTGCATTTTCCCTCCGACCGGAACGAGCAAAACGGGTTTATGAAAGATCTTTTTCAGCGCCGCGACGCGCTCTTCCAAAAACGCCGCGACCGACGCGATCTTATAGCGCGCGAGATCGAGCCAAAGGATCAAAAGATCGGCGTCCGACGGGAGATCGATAAAAGACAGGCTGTCGTCGTAATCGCTGTAAACGAAATTCGCTTTCAAGCCCGCGAAATCCAAAAAGGCGCCGATCGTGTGCTCGACGAGCTCAAAGGAATGATTGCGATACACGCAGATCTTTACCTCGCGATTCGACGTGGGCACGTACTCGACGAGCTGTCTTCTGGAAGGCGTTTTGCCCAAAACGAAGGATTGCAATTCAAACATACTATGCCTTAAACGCGTTCAAAGCGTCGATCACGCAGTCGATCTCTTCGTCCGTCATTCCGATATAGAGCGGCAAGCTGAGCTCGGTCGCGGAAATCTCCTCCGCGAGCGGCAGGTCGCCCTTTTTGTAGCCGAGATCCGTATATGCCTTTTGCAGGTGCATCGGGATCGGATAGTGTTTCAAAGTACCGATGCCTTTTTCGGCGAGATAGGCTTCGAGCGCCGCCCTCTCTTTGCAACGGATCGCAAAGATATGCCATACGCAATCGAAGGTTTCGTCCGACGGAAGCGGCAATTCGATCAACGGATTTTTAATGCCCGCAAGGTATTTCGCGGCGACCGCTTTGCGCGCGGCGTTCCAAGAATCGAGATGCGGGAGCTTCGCGTTCAAAAACGCTGCCTGCATTTCGTCCAAACGGGAATTGAAGCCCTTATAGTCGTGTTGATATTTGATCTCCGAACCGTAATTGCGGAGCATCGCGCATTTCTTCGCGACTTCCTCGTCGTTCGTTACGATTGCGCCGCCGTCCCCGAGCGCGCCGAGGTTTTTGCCGGGATAAAAGCTGAATCCGGCGGCAACGCCGAACGTTCCGATCTTTTGCCCCTTGTATTTCGCGCCGTGCGCCTGCGCGCAATCTTCGACGATTTTGAGATTATGCTTTTTCGCGATCGCCATAATCGGATCCATATCGGCGGGGCGACCGTACAGGTGCACGACCATGATCGCCTTCGTCCTTTCCGTGATCGCGTCTTCGATCTTCGCGGGGTCGATATTAAAAGTTCCCGCTTTGGGCTCGACGAATATCGGGCGCGCGCCCGCGTATGAAACGGCGAGCGCCGTTGCGATATAGGTGTTGGACGGAACGATGACTTCCGCGCCTTCTCCGATTCCGAGCGCTTTCAAAATGATGTGCAAAGCGTCCAGCCCGTTGCCGCAACCGAGCGCGAATTTCGTTCCGACGTAGAACGCGAAATTCTTTTCGAACAATTCGTGTTCGCCGCCCATGATATAGTAGTTTTTATCAAGCACGGCGTTAAACTTCGCGGTCAGTTCCGGACGAATCGCCTCGTGCATTCTTTCAAACGATTGAAAGGGAATTTTCATTTATTTTTCTCCTCTAAATACTTTAAAAACGCGTCGTGATCCCGAATATAATCGCTTTCATCGTACTCCGCGGAAGCGAGCGAAACGAGAACGGCATCCTCCGAAAAATCAAACATCTCTCTCCAAGTGTCCACGCCGATAAAAAGACCTTCCGTCGGCGACGTAAGCGGAACGACGGTTTGTTCTTTTCCGTTATCGAGCAAGATCTTACACGAACCGGCGATCGCGATCAAAACCTGATTCAAAGCTTTGTGCGCATGGAAGCCTCTGCGCTGGGCTCCTTTTACGCCGTAAATATAATAAACGCGCCGAACGGGGAACGGAAGTTCTTTCCCAAGCTCCGCCGCAACGAGATTGCCGCGCGCGTCGCCATGTTGCTGAAAGTGAATGATCTTAACGTCCATAGATTCCTTCATTGCCTTGTAGTATAAGGCTTTTTCGAAAAATTATAGCGAAACCTTTCTTGATCGATCGCGATTTTTCGACTTATATATTAAAGATATTTTAACATTATAAATGAATATCGTCAAGAGCCTTTGTCGAATTAAAGACCTTATCCGATCGTTCCGCGCTCGAAAATCTCTTTCATAATCGCGATATCGGCGTCGCAAAACGAAAAATTCGGGATCTCGGCAGGCGTGATCCAAGCGATCGCGTTCCCTTCCATCGGGCGCGGTTCACCGCTCTCCACCGTTGCGTAAAAAATCGTCAGATGCACGGAAATATCCGGATAATCATGCAAAACCGTTTTATATTTTTTCCCAACTTTGACCTTAGCGCCGATCTCTTCTTCGCACTCGCGAACGAGCGCGGCTTCGAGGGTTTCGCCCTCTTCCGCTTTTCCGCCTACGAATTCCCAAAGACCCGCGCGCGCTTTCCCCTCGGGACGGCGGCAGATCATAAAGCGATCGCCCCGCGTGATCAGGGCGGCGACGACTTCTCTTCTCTTTTTCTCAGCGGTCTGCGCCGCGTTCAATGCGCTCTCTTTTTTCTCGCTCATTTTTCCGATTCTCCGAGTTTCTTAATCGTCAATCCGTCCGATATTTCCGCGATATAGAAACTTGCTTTATAGCCGATCTCACGCTCGTAACGCGCACCGACTTCCTTTTCAAAGCGCTCGATCGCGCTTTTTTTGACGATCGAAACGGTCGAACCGCCGAAGCCGCCGCCCGTCATTCGCGATCCGAGGCACTCCGAAAAATCGTTCGCCGCCGCCGCGAGGGCGTCCAATTCTTTTCCCGTGACTTCGAAAAGATCTCTGAGAGAGGCGTGCGATGCTTTCAAAAGAGCGCCGAGCGCCGCGAGATCTCCTTTCTCCATCGCTTCTTCCGCTCGCTCGACGCGCGCGACCTCTTCGATCACGTGCTTCGCCCGTTTGTACAAAACGTCAGACAAAAGATCCTTGTTTCTTTCCAATTCTTCCTCTTTCACGGCGGCGAGGCAAGGAGCATCCACGCGCGTTCCGAGCCGTTCGAACGCCTCCGCCGTTTCCCGTCTTCGCTCGTTATACTTTCCGCTTACCAAAGAATGCGGCTTGTTCGTATTCGCAATCACGAGCGCGCAGTCGCCGAGGCGAAGCGGCACTTCTTTGCAAGCAAGCGTATCGCAGGAAAGGAGCAACGCGGCGTCCTTTTTCCCGCACGCCGACGCATACTGATCCATGATCCCGCATTGCGTTCCGACGTATTCCCTTTCCGCCTTTTGCGCGAGAAGCGCGATCTCGACGGGCGATTTTTTTACGCCCGCGATCAAAAGAAGGGCGGCGATGAACGAAACTTCGATCGCGGCGGACGAAGAGAGCCCCGCGCCGAACGGAACGGTGCAATCGGACAAAACGACGCACCCGGGAACTTCGACGCCGCTCTTTTGAAGCACGTCCGCGCAAGCCGCGAAATAAGAAGCGTGCGGAACGTTTTTATACGATTCGAGCGAGGAAAGATCGAGCGTGACCGAAGAAGGAAGATCGCTCCAAGAAAGGACGATCTCCTTTGCGTCCGTCTTTTTGATATAGATCGTATTCTTTAAAGAGAGCGCCGCAGGGAAGACTTTACCGCCGCAATAATCAACGTGTTCTCCGATGATATTCACCCTGCCCGCCGCCGAAACGGCATACTCGAAATCGGTCTTCATTTTTCTCCTCTTTTTCGGTTCCCGACCATTTTTACACGCCATCGCGTTCCTTTCCATTATAAAAGCAAAAAAAACGTTTGTAAAGGCAAAAAAATACACGATTCCCGTATAATACGGTATTGACGAAACGGTCAAAATAAAGTATATTTTAAGTATAAAAAAAACGCTAAGGAGATGCCTATGGAAGAATACGACGTCATCGTTGTCGGCGCGGGCAACGGCGGGC
>DBVY01000055.1:0-456 GCA_002308575.1 Christensenella sp. UBA1252 | reverse complement strand
AAGCACAATCTGCCCGGCGGTTGCGCGACGAGTTTCGTTCGCGGACGCTTTGAATTCGAGCCTTCGTTGCACGAACTCTGCGCGGAAGGAACCACATCCGAAATCGTTTCGACCAAGCAAATCTTCGACGATCTCGGCGCGCACGTAGACCTTTACCACGAAAACACCTTGATCCGCGCGATCTCGACGGACGAAAAGGAAGGCTACGACGTCGTTCTCCACACGGGGCGNNGAGCGCTTTTTGGACGATATGGAAAAAGCCGTTCCCGGCTGCCGAGAAAGCGTGGAGCATCTCTTTAACCTCGTGCCGCAAATCGACGCGGCGCAGGTATACACCGAAAAAGGTCAACTCAATCCTTTCGTTTTGATGAACAAACACGGCGATTTTATGCGCCTTTCCTCTCACTCGACCGAAGAAGTGGAGATCGCGCTCGGGATCCCCGCGAAAGCGCGCTC
>DBVY01000038.1:56776-60125 GCA_002308575.1 Christensenella sp. UBA1252 | reverse complement strand
CAAAGCTTTTTGATCCGCGGCAATCAAACGTATGGATTGAAAAGCGCGCGCGTGCAAGGCGACTTTTCGGGTGCGGCGTTCTTTTTGGCGGCGGGCGCGCTCGGCGCGGGCGTCGAAGTCAAAGGGCTCGACCCCCGTTCCGCGCAGGGCGACAAGGCGATCCTCTCCGTTTTGAAAGAGGCGGGCGCCGTCGCTTATGAAAAAGGGGATTCCCTCTTCGTTTGCAAGGGGGAGAATAAGCCGTTTTCGGTCGATCTCGAAAAGATCCCCGATCTCGCGCCCATCCTTTCCGTTCTCGCGGCGTTCGCAGAGGGGGAAAGCACGTTCTCGGGCGTGGCGCGGCTCAAAGACAAGGAAAGCGACCGCCTGTTTGCGATCCGCGATATGCTTTCGAAAGCGGGGATCCGCTCGGAAGAAAAAGGAAACGAACTGCATATCTTCGGCGGCAAGCCGCAGGGCGCGGCGTTTTCTTCGTTCGCCGATCACAGAATGGCGATGTCGGAAGCGATCCTCGCGGCGTTTGCCGAGGGAAAAAGCGCGATCGATAACGGAAATTGCGTAAAGAAATCGTACGTTGCGTTTTGGCGCGATTACGCGCGATGCGGAGGAAAGTATGAAATGGAAGGGTGATTCGATCTCGTTCGAGGTCTACGGAACGTCCCACGCGCCCGAAGTCGGCGTGCGGGCAACGGGTTTGCCGAAGGTTGCGCTTGACGAAGAGGCGCTTTCTCGGTTTATGGAGCGCCGCAAAGCGAAAAACGCGGTCTACTCCACGAAGCGCGTGGAGGCGGACGCCCCCGAGATCGAGATCGGGGAAATCTTTTCCGCGGTCATCAAAAATTCGAACGTCAGGAGCGGGGATTATTCCGACCTGTACGGCGTTCCGCGCCCCTCGCACGCCGATTACGCCGCCTATCTCTCGGACGGGCGCTTGGATTTTACGGGCGGCGGTGAATTCAGCGGCAGGCTGACCGCGCCCCTTTGTGCGCTCGGCGGCGCCGCGAAACAGATTTTGAGGGAAAAGGGGATCGCGGTTTCCGCTTGGGTGTCCGCGATCGGAAACGCGGTCGGCGCGAACTATCGAGCCGGATTGACGGAAGAAATGCTCTCCGCCGGCGAAAAGGGCGTTTGGGCGCCCGTCGGAGAAGAAGAGATGCTTTCCGAGATCGAGCGCGCCGCGGCGGAAAAAGATTCGGTCGGCGGCGAAGTCCAATGCGCCGTAACGGGGCTTCCCGGGGCGGTCGGCGGCGGGTCTTTCGGTTCCCTCGAAGGGAAGATATCCTCGCTGTGTTATTTGATTCCCGCGGTCAAAGGCGTTTCGTTCGGCGCAGGCTTCGCGCTCCCCCGAATGCGTGGCTCGCAGGCGAACGATCCGTTCGCGATCGAAAACGGGGCAATCAAAATCGTGAAGAACGACGCGGGCGGGATCAACGGCGGCTTATCAAACGGCAACCCCCTCACGCTTTCCGTCGCGTTCCGTCCGACTCCCTCGATCGGAAAAGAGCAAAGATCGGTCGACCTCGTAAAGAAAGTCGAGCGCGCGATCGAGATCAAAGGTCGCCACGACGCCTGCATCGTGCCGCGCGCCGTGCCCGTCGTCGAAGCGGCGGTCGCAATCGCGGTTTTGGACGCGCTTCTCGAAAGCGGAAAGTTCAAAAGCGCTCCCAACGATCTCGAAACCCTTCGTGCGGAGATCGACCAAACGGATAAAGAGATCTGTCGTCTGCTTTCCGCGCGCTATAAGGTCGTTCGCGAGATCGGCGAAGTCAAAAAGCAAAAAGGTCTTCCCGTCTTGAACGAGGGCAGGGAAAAAGCCGTCCTCGAAAAGGTCAGGGCGCGCGCTTCCCGCGCGGACGAAGCGGACGCTTTCGCCGAAGTCTATAAAACGATCATGGCGGAAGCGAAAAAGCTCGAAAAATAAAACAGAAAAAAGGAGGAAAAACATATGATCGCGGATTTTACTTACCAAACGCCGACCAAACTGATTTTCGGCAAAGGCGTAATCGAAGATCTTCCCGAGGTGATGGCTTCGTTCGGAAAAACGATTTTGATGACCTACGGCGGCGGCTCGATCAAAAAGATCGGTTTATACGATAAAGTAAAAACCCTTTTGAAGGATTTTACCATCGTCGAGCTTGCGGATATCGAGCCCAACCCGAAGTACGATCCGTCCGTGATCACAGGCGCGAAACTCTGCAAAGAAAAGGGCGTGGACGTGATCCTCGCGGTCGGCGGCGGTTCGGTTTTGGATTGCTCCAAAGCGATCTCCGTTTGCGCGAAGTACGACGGCGAAGGATGGGACTTGATCTCGGGCAAGGTCCAAGCGAAAGATGCGCTCCCGATCGTGGATATCCTGACCCTCGCGGCAACGGGCAGCGAATTTGACAGCGGTTGCGTGATCTCGTACACCGCGATCTCGGATAAGCGCGCGTACGGCGACCCGCTTCTGTATCCCGCCGTTTCCTTTTTGGATCCGACCTATACGTTCTCGGTGTCGCCCTGGCAAACCGCCTGCGGCACGGCGGACGCGATCAATCACGTGTTGGAGCAGTTTTTCTCTTCGCCGACCTCGCTTTTTAACGACGGCATCATGATATCCGCGCTTCGTTCGCTGATGACGAACGTTAAAATCGCCTTAAAAGATCCCAAAGATTACGCGGCGCGCAGCGAACTTATGTACGTTTGCAGTTGGGGTTGCAACGGGATCCTCGCGAACGGCGCCGGCTATTCCGGCTGGCCGATGCATTCGATCGAGCACGCGCTCAGCGCCTATTTCGACATTACGCACGGCGCGGGCCTCGCGATCATAACTCCGCGTTGGATGCGCGAGATCCTTTCCGAAAAAACGGTCGAACGCTTCGTGACCCTCGGCACGTCCCTGTTCGGTTTCCCGAAAGATCTGCCCGCCTTCGATATGGCGCAAAAGGTCATCGACGCATTCTATTCCTTCTTCGAAGAAACGGGGATCCCGATGCACCTCGCGGCGGTCGGCGTCAAAGCGGAAAAGATCGGCGAGATGGCGGATCATATCCTCGCGTGCGACGATACGTCCGCGTCGTGGGTGTACGTTCCCTTGGATAAAGCCGCGCTCGTGCGCATTTTGGAAGCAAGCATGTAAGGGCAACCTTGCGGTCGCATGAATTGCGATTTTGCAAATCGCGTTGCGGATAAAGAATTTATCCGGCATGTTTGACCCCGTCAAACAATTCATGGATCGATAGCGAGAATTTATGCGTCCGAAGCGCGCAAATCAAAGAGCGAAGCGAGAAATCATTTAGAATGAATGGACCTTCGGTCATGAATCGCAACCAAAGATTATCCATATAAAAAAGCGTTTGAGGGGTTCGGG
>DBVY01000038.1:48602-56768 GCA_002308575.1 Christensenella sp. UBA1252 | reverse complement strand
GGATCGCAACCCCCGCTTTCTTTTGGTACTTTTCTTCAAAGAAAAGCGCAAACGTTTTTGTTTTGAAAGTTTCAAAATCGCCGATGCATGAAGGCTTCGCCTAATTGTTCTTCATTTAGAACAATTTCTGTAATATTCTTTTGTCAAATTTTATCCTCAAACGGCGGCGCGAGGGAGGCAAATCGCCCGATTTCCCCGCCCTTTTTTTTGCTTTTCGGGGCGGGGGAGAGGGAGGCGCGAAGCGGCTTTATGGAAATTCTTTCCTAAATTCTCTTAATATTTCGCTTGCCTATTCATAGGGGCGAAGGTATAATATAATGCGTATAGGTATTTTTTGCGTTCTCTCGCGAGCGCGCGCTTATACGGTATAATAAGGAAAAAGCGGACGAAAATCCGTGTTTTGGAGGTAATTTTATGGCAAAGAAGATGACGAATCGCGTTTCGCTTCTCGCTTTCGCAGTCCTGTTTGTGGTTGCGTTTGCGCTTGCGATCGCGTTTGCTCCCGGCGTCGGTACGGCGTATGCGTCGCTCAACTACGAGAACAAAGTCGCTGCCGGAAACGGCTTCTACGTTAACGCCCAGATCAACTATAACGGTACTTATGATGACTGGGATTACGGCGATGAGGGTACCAATCCTATTAACCTCGATCTTGGCGCCTCGCCTATGTCGGTTATTGAGGCTGAGATTTACGATGATCCCGCAGGATCCCTTCTCGCCACGGATTCGTATTGGTGCCAATACGGCGAGAACGATTGGGAAGCTCCGACGAAAGACGAACCCACGCACGCCGGACGCTACAAGAGATGTTGGTTTCTCGCGACCGACGAAGGCGTTACGCTTGCGGACAAGAACGTTATCGCGGAGATAGAGTTCAATATCGGCCAAGCGTACGTTGCGCTTAAAATTCCCGAAAACACGTACTATTTCAACGGTACGGCTGTGGATTTCGTTTGCGGCGTGGACGACGGCGATGTGCAAAACTTCAACGATTTCGAAGCGGTTGTCTCTTGGGAAAACTATTTCGAATTGGAAGACGGCGAAGAATTTTTGGACGGCGTTGAATACTATACGCAACAAACGGTAGTCACCCATACGTTGGCTGTTGCCGGCGTGGAATACACCGTGGGCGATCATTACGATCCGTCGGGCGTCAAATTGTACACCAAATCGACGGGAGTCCCGATTTTCCCCGGATTGTACTATTACTACGTTAACCTCACGCTGAAAGACGGCTCGACCAAATCCTTAAGCGATTTGCCCGATTATTATTGCGGCAAGGAGACGGGCATCAATGAGCTTCATATCGAAGCCAGACAGCTGGAAGTCTTGATCAGCGGAACCGTGCCTTATACCGGCGAACCGCAGTGCGATGCTTGGCCGTCTTACGTTCCGCAGAGCACGCTCGAGATCTCCGATCCCACGATCATGTCTTCGTATCCCTCCCTTGATTACGCAATCACCAAGATTCCCGGCGAATCGGGTGAGGTCGGCGCCCACAACGTAACCGTCGAGATTAAAGCGCAATATCAAGATTGCTTCTATTTCAAAGACGGCGGTAATCAAGTTTTCTCGGTTACGGCGGAGCAAATCATTGAAGCGGCTCCCGCATCTTATGCGAACGGCGCGCTTTCTCTCGGCGGAGAGGAAGGCTTCGGTCCCGATTATATGTATGGTGAAAACAACTTCTGGGGCGCCGGCAAAAAGATCGACGACAGAATCGTTTTGGACTTCAGCAACGTTGTCGGTTATGACGTAGGCGGCGAACTCGCTCTTGCTGCGACTCCCGGTTGGCAATTTGCGGAGACTTATTGCGACAACGACGATGCCGCAGTGTACGCAACTTGGTATGCTTTGGATACTTTCAATCCGAATAACCATGGCACTAACGTCGGCGATTCTATTACGATCCGCGTGGAAATTCAGGGTAACACGAACTATCAATCCGGTTACATTTATTTACCTTTCGACGTTGAAAAAGTCAAAACGTTTATCCGCCCCGATTACGATCTGGACGGCGATACGACGACCGACTACGACGACGCGACGTCTTTGACGTACACCGGTGAGGCGCAAAAACCGCTCTTCAAGGCCTATATATACAAGATCAGTGAAAACACGAAGATCAACAATAGCCAGAACATCATCTACGACTACGCTAACACCACCGTTGCGCAAACCAACGTCGGAACTTACGATATGGACATCTCTTTCCTCGGCAACTATGGCGATAGTTACGAATTCATCGCGGACGAAGGTGCGAAATTTATCATCACTCCGGCGACGTTGACGCCGGTTATCACGCTGACGTCCAATGCGCAACTCACCTATGGTCAACCGGCTTCTTACACCCTCTCCGGTGTGCAGGAAGAAGACATCCTCGGTAGCGATCTCGGCAAAAAAGCGGCGCAAGGCGTCCTCGACACCGTGTACTATCGCTACAGAGCAACCGCGGGGGATTCTTGGGGCGCTTGGGAAATGCTCGACGATATCGCCGACGACGTTAAGAACGTCGGTCTGTACCAACTCAAATACAACTTCATCTGCGAAGGCTTTGAAAACACGTACGTTAACTACGTTTCCGCGGGCGACAGCATCGTCGACATTACCGTCGAAAAGAAGTATTTGACCCTTATCGCCGATAATAAAACGATCACCTACGGCGAAGCCGCTCCGACCTACACCGTCAGCAGTACGGACTTCGAGTACGGCGAGACCCCGGCGGTCCTCGGCGGAACCGATCACTTCTTCTGCTCGTACGATACGAGTAACAACAACGCCAGATCGGCCACGATCTATAACATTGAAATCCGCAATTACACCAGCGACAACTACTACATCGACCAAACCTCGATCGGAACGTTGACCGTCAACCAAAGACCGGTTACCTACACGGTCGTTGCGAAGAACAGCGTTTACGGCTCCGCTTTGGTCGCTTGCACCGCGAATCTTACGTCCGGCACGCTTGCGGCGTGGGACGAAGGCGTCACCATCAATTATCTGCTTTACGAAGTCTACGACGACTCTGATCCGGACAAGGACAACTGGGTTATCATCGCGCTTTCCACGACCAGTCCCGTGGGCGCGTACGATATCGTTGCGGAAGATAACGATCTGAACTACGAGATCTCGTTCGTCAACACGGTGAATTACACGATCACGCCGGCGACGCTTACCGTCACCACGATGGAGCAAAACGGCGCTTTGACCTATACCGGCGCGTTGCAAACTCCCGAAATTACCACCAACGTGACGGCGGTCAACGGTCAAACGATTACCTATCTTTACAGCAAGACCGAGGGTAGCGGATACGCCGCGCTGAACACGATCGGCTATAGGAACGTTGCGGATTGCGGAACGCTTTACTACAAACTTACCGCGCCCAACCACAACGACGCAACCGGCAGCTTCACCATCACGATGAACAAGGTTGCCGCGACTTGGACGGCTCCGAGCTCCAACTCTCCGTTGACCTACAACGGCGGCGCGCAAAACCTCGTTCTCGCGCCTACGAATTTGGTCGGCGTGTCGGAGATCCAATACAAGTTGGGTGACGGCGAATGGGGCGTTGATATCCCGACCGGCATCAATGCGGGATCCTATAGCGTTGAGATCAAAGCCATTCCGGATGGTAACCACACCGCTTACGGTTTGACCGCGCTCTGCACGCCTTCGATCCAAAAGGTTACGATCACCGTTACGCCGAACAGCAATCAAAGCAAGATCTACGGCGCGGCGGACAGCACGCTCTATTACACCACGTCCGAAACGATCGGCGATGAAGAAATCATTTTGACCGGCGCGCTCAGCCGCGAGGCAGGCGAGAACTACACGCAATCCGGTTATTCGATCACCATCGGATCCCTCAGCTTGACCAACGCGGACGTCAACAACAACTACGAGCTTGCGTTTGATTCGAGCGTCAAGTTCATGATCAACAAGAAGACGCTTGCCTTTGATTTCGATTACGTCAAAGTCTATAACGGGCTAAGTCAAAAACCGACCATTGAAAACGTGGAAGGCCTCGAATTCACCGACGAATGGGGAACGGACGTCGACCTCGTTTGGGATGCGGGCGCAACCGAGAACGTCGGCGATTGGCTCGGCGCTTATGCGCTTAGCTTCTATTTCGAAGGAACCAAGGCGGCGAACTACACGCACGCTACCTTTAAGCAAGGTCTCCAAATCACGGCGAGACCCATGACGCTTACTTGGTATCTTGACGGCACCGAGATCGTGAGCGGCGATTCCGTTATTTACGACGGCGCAGAGCACGTGATCACCGCCGTTGCGGGCAATCTGATCGGCGCTGACGAGATCACCCTGCAATACGTGGGTGCGGTCCGTTACACCGACGCGCTCAGCAATATCGAAACGAGCATCAACGCCAAGACCTACGCCGCCAAGAATTCCGCGTACGACAACTACAAAATCGAAAGCTCCCTTGCGAACAGGACCATTCTTTGGAGCATCAATAAAGCGACCTACGATATGTCGGGCGTTACGTTCTCGAACGGATCCAAGGTCTTTAACGGCGCCAATCAGATCGTTGAGATCAGCGGAACGCTTCCGACCGGCGCGGACGGCGTCCAAGTCACCGTTCAGTACACCGGCGGCGCAACGAACGTTTCCGAAGGCGCGCAGGCGGTCGTCGCTTCCTTCACGGGTTCTTCCAACTACAACGCGATCGCGAATTTGAACGCGACCGTTACGATCACCCCGGCGGACGCTGCGGTTACGTTGAGCTATCCCGCGTCCTTCGCGTTCGACGGCAGCCACAAGGTCATCACCGGTAAATATCAAGACGTTGCGAGCGAATGGCAAGACGCGACCGTTACCCTGAAAGCGGGTGACGACGACGTTAACGTCGGTACCTTCAGCGTTACGATCACGATCGCAGACACGAACTACGCTCTGATCGCAAGCAACGGTTACACCGTGGAAGCGGGCGTCGGTACCGCGACCTTTACGATTACCAACAAGGCTGTCACCGTTTCCTTGGTTCTCCCGCAAAGCTGGGTCTACAACAAGACCGCGAAGACGATCACCGGTACCTACCTCGACGAACATAACGCCGAGCAGCAGGCAACGATCACCGTTACGAGCGGCAGCAACGTGAACGCGGGCGAATTTACGATCTCCATCACCGTTCCGGAAAACTACTCGCTCGACGCGGTTGCGGGAACGGCGGCGGAAGGCGGCTATACCTCGAACGGAAGCGTCGGCACGCAGACCTACACGATCACCCCGGCTCCGATCACGATCACCGCGGATAATAAGACTTCCGTCTATGGCGAAATGACCAAGGGCTTGACGGCGGTCGTTACCGGAACGATCTACGACGGCGACGCGGTTTACAGCCTCAGAGCGCTTTCGGGCGGCGAGGCGATCGCGAGCGACACCGACGCGGGCGAATACGTGATCGAAATCGTGGACGGCGCGGACGTGGCGAACTACTCCGTCACGAAGACCAACGCGACCTACACGATCACGCAGCGTCCGATCACGTATACGATCAACGACGCGGAATCCTTCTACGGAAACGCGCGCGCGGCTTTGACCGCCGAGTTGACGGATGGTCAGATCAAAAACAACGACGTCGTTTCTTACACCTTGGACGCGGCGGTTGATGCCACGAAGGGCGCCGGCACCTACGCGATCAACGGTACGGACACGGACGACAACTACGAGATCTCGTTCGTCAACGGCACCTACACCGTGAACGCGCGTCCGATCACGATCACCTACACGAGCACGCCGAAGGCGGTTACCTACGGTGACGAGGATGGCTGGACGGCGCTCGGCAACGAGATGCAAATGAACGCTCTGTATCTCCTCGCGACCGCGACCGGCGAAGGCTGTGAAGGCGCTCTCGTGAACGGCGATTCGATCTTTGCGGTCGTCGATTACAAGCTCGTCTTCGGAACCGAAGAATTCGGCTTCAACGAGCTCGGACCCGACTCCACGGCGGGCAAGTACCTCTTGGTCGTTACCTCCGCGAACAACGCGAACTACGACGTCACCGTCAACATCGACAGCGAGAACGACGCGTATCTCCAAGTCAACAAAGCGACCTACGACATGACGGGCATCACGTTTGCGGACGTCGCCGGCGTTTACGACGCGACGGCGAAAGTTGCAACGATCTCCGGCAACCTCCCCGAGGGCGTTACTGTCAACTACAACAACAACTCCCGCACGAACTTCGGTACGCAAACCGCGACCGCGTCCTTCACGGGTGACGCCACGAACTACGAATTGATCGCCGATATGACCGCGACGATCGAGATCACCAAGGCGAACTTGACCTCTTCCGTCGAAGTCGCGAACACGATCTACGGCACCGCGATCGACGCTCCGATCATCGGAACGGGCATCGAAGTTATCGGCTGGTTCGGTGACGACACCGCGGCGCTTGTTACGAACGATCTCATCACCGTTTCTTACGCGCCCGTCGGCGACACCGAGAGCATCAATGATGTCGCGCCCGCTGCTTGGTCTGCGACCGCTCCCGTGAACGTGGGCGAGTACTACGTCTGGATCCAAATCGCGGATCTCGAAAACTACACCGTTTCCGATTCCGATTGCAAGGTTCAGATCACGAAGAAAGCTTTGACCGTTAAGGCGGACGATAAGACCGTCGTTTACGGCAACGCGCTCCCGACCTACACCGCTTCTTACGTCGGCTTCGTCTATGACGACGTTGCGGCGGATCTCGGCGGCGAACTCGCTCTCGTTTGCGATTACGTACTCTTCGGCAACATCGGTGACAAGATCATCACCCCGAGCGGCCTTACGAGCGACAATTACGAGATCACCTTCGTTGCGGGCAAACTCACCGTTACGGCGCGCCCGATCACCGTTACGATCGCGAATAAGACGAGCGTTTACGGCGATCCCATCGCGACCTTGACCCACTCGGTCACCACGGGCAACATCGTCAATAACGATGCGGTCTATTCGGTTGAATGCGCAATCACCCAAGCTTCCGCTGTCGGAACTTACACGATCAACGGCACGAAGATCAACTCCAACTACACGGTTACCTTCAACAAAGGTATCTACACGATCATCGCGCGCGAAGTGACCTTGGAATGGGGTACGGCTTCCTTCGTCTATGACGGAACCGCGAAGTGCCCCGAAGCGAATGCTGCCGCCGTCAATAACGACATCCTCGAAATCACCGTTGAGGGCGCCGCTACGAACGCGGGCGAATATACTGCGACCGCGACCGCGATCAACAACCCGAACTACAAGCTCCCCGCAGACGCCACCAAGGCGTTCACGATTGCGAAAGCAGAAAACGTGATCAACGACAGCGCTGTTACGAAGAGCTACAACTGGACGGGCAACGCGTTCAACATCACCGGCGCAACCGCGAAAGGCGGCGCGACCGTTTCTTACAGCCCCGCAACCGTTAAGGAAGTCGGCAGCTATCAGATCACGCTCTCCACGCCCGCTGTTGCGAACTACAATGCGGCGACCAAGGTCATCACCGTCGTCGTCCATGAGGCGCAGCCCACGACGGACGAGAAGGGCAACGTTGATTTCGAAAAGGTCATCGACGAAGAAAAGGCGAAGACCACCGGCGTTGACGTGAAAGAGCTCTTCAAGACTGCGAAGGATTCCAACGCGACCGGCGAAAAGGTTGCTACCGCGAAGATCGGATCCACGGCGATCGTCTTCAACCAAGCGGCGATCGAAGCGCTCGGCGGTGCGGAGAACCTGAACTTGAAGATGGAAGTCAAGCAGGACAACATCCCGGCGAACTGCCCGAAGGGCACCGAATTCGTCCTCGAAATCACCTTGGACGGCGCGACCTTCGCGGACGGCAAAGCCACGGTTGCCACGGCGTACGAAACCAAAGTCGGCGTCGGCAAGTGCGTCAAAGTCTACTACATTGACGAGAACGGCAAGAAGACCGATATGAAGGCTACCTTGAAGAACGGCGTCTTGACCTTCTCCACGAACCACTTCTCGACCTATGCGGTCGTCCAAGTCATCTCCGCCGGCACGATCGTGGGCATCGTTATCGCTTGCGTCGTCGTTCTCGCGGGCGTTGCGTTCCTCGTGATCTTCCTCTTGAAGAAGAAGGGCGGCAACAAGGGCGGCGACCAAAAGGAAGCGGCTCCCGAAGCCACCGAAGCGGCGACTGAAGAAGCGCCC
>DBVY01000038.1:35788-48451 GCA_002308575.1 Christensenella sp. UBA1252 | reverse complement strand
GGCAAAGGCAAAGGCAAGAAGAAATAATTTCGCTTGAACGCGGCGCGGCAACGCGCCGCAAACAAAAAAGCGCCTGAAAGATAAATCCTTTCAGGCGCTTTTTTTAAGGCTTCGGATATTGCGCGACTGCTTCGTTTGCTTCTTTCGGTTCCGCGCAGTTACGTACAAAAAGTACGCGCCTGTGCGTCCCCTCGGCGAGCCTCGCATTCGCATCAATCTTCGAAGCCTTAACTATTAGATATATCAAATGCGTAAAAAATCGCAAGTGTAAAAGTTTCCGCAACGTTTGATGGCGTCAAACAATTCACGGAGCGATAGAGAGAATTCAAAATTATTTTAATATCGGTTTGCTGAAAATACACCCGCAATAGTTCTGCCTATAGAGATTCTCCGCTTTGCAGATCTCGATCGAATGCAAATAGCCGCCGTCTTTTTTGAAGTCGGACGCGAGGTATTTTACGCCGTAGGCCGTCGCGGCTTTTTCTCCGATCCCGTTGATCAGGACGGGGTTTTTGAGCGGAGAGAGGGTCAGGGTCGTTGCGAAATAATCGAAACCCTCCTCTTTTGCCCGTTTCGCCGTTTCGTTTAAGCGCAGGGCGAAGCATTTCGCGCAGCGCAACCCGCCTTCGGGTGCCGTTTCCAAGCCTTTCGCGGCTTCGAAAAACGCCTCTTTGTCCGCTTCGCCGCGGATCAGTCCGACCCGCGGATAATTTTTCTCTAAATGGCGTTTAAGCTCCTGAAAACGCTTTTCGCGCTCTTCGTCGTCCGTGATGTTCGGGTTATAGTAAAAAACGGTCAGATCGAATGCGTCCGCGAGGATCGTCAAGGGGTGCGAGGCGCAAGGCGCGCAACAGGCGTGCAAAAGAAGCGAGGGCGTTTCCCCTCGCTCTCCGATCTCCGCGATCGTCGCTTTCATTTCTTTGTTGTAATTTCTTGCGTTCATCAGTTCTTGTTGCTGCTGAGCGGCGCCGGAATGCGTCCGCCGCGGCTTATGAATTTCAAAGGAGAATATCCGCTGACTTTCATGATCGGCGCGCGCCCGAGCAATCCGCCGAAGGACGCCGAATCTCCTACCTTTTTCCCATAGACGGGGATCGCGCGGACCGCCGTCGTTTTGTGATTGATAACGCCGATCGCCGCTTCGTCCGCGATCATTGCCGAGATGATTTCCGCAGGCGTATCGCCGGGGATCGCGACCATATCGATACCGACGCTGCAAACGGACGTCATCGCTTCGAGCCGTTCAAGGGTCAAAGCGCCCATTTCCGCGGCTTCGATCATTCCGATATCTTCGGAAACGGGGATAAACGCGCCCGAAAGCCCGCCGACGTGCGAACTTGCCATAATGCCGCCTTTTTTTACGGCGTCGTTCAAGAGGGCAAGCGCCGCCGTCGTGCCGCAAGCGCCCACGCGCTCCAAGCCCATTTCTTCGAGGATCCTGCCCACGCTGTCGCCGATCGCGGGGGTCGGGGCGAGGGAGAGGTCCACGATGCCGAATTCCGCGCCGAGCATTTTCGCCGCCGTTTTCGCAACGAGCTGTCCGACGCGCGTGACTTTAAACGCCGTCTTTTTAACGGTTTCCGCAACGGCGGTCAAATCGCCGTCCACCTGTTCGAGCGCGGCTTTCACAACGCCGGGGCCGCTTACGCCTACGTTGATAACTTTGTCCGCTTCGCCCGTTCCGTGGAACGCGCCCGCCATAAACGGGTTGTCTTCAACGGCGTTTGCGAAGGTTACGAGTTTTGCCGCGCCGATCGAATCTTCTTCTCTCGTCAGATAGGCGGTTTGTTTAACGATCTCGCCCATGCGCTTGACCGCGTCCATATTGATCCCCGCGCGCGAAGACGCCACGTTGACGGACGAACAGACCTTTTTCGTTGCCGCGAGGGCTTCGGGGATCGTGGAAAGGAAGGCGTTTTCCTTGTCCGTCGCGCCTTTTTGCACGAGGGCGGTGTAGCCACCGATGAAGTCGATGCCCGTTTCCGCCGCGGCTTTATCCATTGCTTTCGCGATCTCGAAATAGCCGCCGCTCGCCGCGCCCACGAGGCTTGCCGGCGTGATCGAAACGCGCTTGTTGACGACGGGAACGCCGTACATCGTCGCGATCTTGTTGCCGACGTCCACGAGGTCTTTCGCGTAGGTCGCGATCTTGTCGTACACGCGGCGCGCCGTTTCTTCTTTATCGGAAGAAATGCAGTCGAAAAGGGAAATCCCCATCGTGATACAGCGGACGTCGAGGTGCTGGGAACGCACCATGCCCATCGTTTCGAAGATCTCTTTATCCGTAATCATTTCAAATCCTGTGCATCGCGTCGAAGATGTCTTCGCTGCGAAGATTGATGTCCAAGCCGACGCTTTCGCCTTTTTCGCGAAGCGCTTTAATGAGTTTGTCGATCGGCATATCGCTCTTTTCGAGGTTTGCGCGCATGATCATCGTAAAATATTCGCCCATAAGGGTTTGCGAAATGTCCACGATGTTGACGTTCAGATCCGCAAGAAACGTCGAAACGTCGCGAATGATTCCGATCCTGTCTTTTCCGATAACGCTGATGATAACGTTCATAATGCCCCCAATCGTTTTATTCACCCTTATTATAGCGCGCCTATGAGCGCTTATCAAGCAAATTCAAGCGGAACGGAAGGACGCGCGTATAACGTCGCCGAAACGCGTCAATACTCCTTCGCAGAACCGAAATGCGGCTAAAAAAGGAGGAACTATGAAACTCATTGAAAGCAAAACTTATCTGAATTTGGCGAAAGCCTTCGCCGGCGAATGTATGGCGCGCACGCGCTACGAATTCATCGAGTACGGCGCCCGCCAGCAGGGCTATACCGCCCTTGCCGAAGTCATTGACAAGATCGTGTACAACGAATTCAATCACGCCCGTATGTGCTACACCTATCTGCAAAGCGCAAGTGAGCAAACGATCGCGAACGTGGACGTCTGTTCGGGCTACCCGTTCAAAGAAAAATGGGATCTTACGGAAAACCTGCGCCTTGCCGCCGAGGACGAGGGGATCGAGGCGGAGAAAGTGTATCCCGCCTATCAAAAGACGGCGGAAGAGGAGGGCTTTAAAGATATCGCGGGATTGTTTCGCAATTTGATCGGGATCGAAACCTGCCATAAAAAACTCTTCACCGACCTTTACGAGCAAATGAAGTCCGGCACCTTATATAAAAAAGAGGAAGCGACCAAATGGAAATGCGGCGGTTGCGGCTACGAATGGACGAAAAAGGAAGCCTTTGAGATCTGTCCCGTCTGCGGCGCAAAGCAAGGCGTCGTCCTTTTGAAGCTTTCGGACGGAGAATGATCGCGCCCGCATAGCGCGAGGGCGTGCGTATGTGCGCGTAAAAGGTCTAAATTCGGCTGAAAACCGTTTTTCCTGCCAAGGAGTCGATAAAAAGAAAAAAACGCGCTGTGGCGCGTTTTTTTTCGTTGTGCCGCTCGGGAAGCCGAGCGGCGTTAGGGGTGCTTTGGGATATTACTTGCCGCTACCGCAGTTCGAGCAGTTCGAAGCGCCGCGCTTTGCGGACGCTTTCTTCGTGGCTTTGGTGCCGCAGTTTTTTTGGTTCGATTGTTTCATTTCACTACCTCCTGCTTTTATGTTGTGAGGTCACCGCGCTTTTATTCGTTTGAGAAAGAGGAAGCGTTTGGAAAGTTTTTCAAAACCGGAGGGCGATCGTTTTGCATAGAGCGGGCGCTTCCCGCGCATAATAAGGATATGAGAAGAGAGAAAAGAAAGGAAGAAAGCCCCACGGACGAGATGATCCGAGGCAATAAGGACGAAGCGGAATCCACGCTTCGATTATGGGGCAAGAAAGCCCGCAGGCATCTTTTGCCGAACGATAAAAAGGCGAAGTAAGCGGGGAGGCGGCGTATTCCTTGGGGGATACGCCGCGATGGGATAAATTCTATGAATTTTTGAAATATCTAACGGTATGAAATTGCCAAAAGGCAGTGAAATTTCGCTTTGAGAGCAAAGTTAAGGATAGGAGATCGGGAAATACGGTTTATAAAAGAAGTCGTCAACGAACGGACGACTTCTCTTTTTTGCGTTTACGATCTTATAAACAAAAATCCATAAATCAGTCGATCAACTAACTGATGTAGTAGGGCAGGATCTTCGCGTTCGTGTAGATCACGTAATTCGAAACGCGCGACGCTTCGATCGGATCCGCGCCGTTTGAGAGAACGACTTCGACCCAAATTTTGTAATTGGAATAGGCGCCGCCTGCGCTTTCGAGCAGAGATCCGGTCTTTACGTGGACGTGTATCGTCGGAAGGGTGATCTCGGACGGATTGGCGCGGAAGAAATTCGGGTTCGTCGTCAAGATCACGAACGTGAAATCGGTGCCGTTGTTTTGCACGGCGTTCGCGGCTTCGCCTTCCATCGTGACCGTTAAGTAATTGCCGATGGTCAAAGGCGTTACGTATTCGCCGTCCGCGTTCTTTTGCATCAAAGTAATTTTTACGGTCGCTTTCGTGTAGGTCGTGATCTGATCTTCGACCGACGTTGCGTTGATAAAGGCGCCGAGGTCGAAATCGGCGATATTCGGGGTCTCGGATTCGAGGTTCAGCGCATTGATGCCGAGCGGCGTATAGCTACCGCCGCCGTCGCCGAGGGCGCTGAGATCCAATTTGGCGGAAAGCGGTTCGGCTTCGGAATAATAGGAAACGGCGGGCGTTTCAACTTCGTTGATCGAGTTTTTGCTGTATGTCGTGCCTTCCGTCGAGAACGCGACGTTCGAGTCGGCGGAGATCGTAACGCCGTTCGTTTCAAAATTCACGCCGCGGCCCGGGAACTGCGCTTTGATCTTATCCGCGGCGTACGTTATGGTGACGGATGCATGGACTTCGAATTTGTCGTGACTTTGGAAGGATAGGTTCAAACTGGATGTAACGACTTCGATCGACGTCGTCTTTACGCGCACGTTCGCCACCGCATACGAGGTGGCGTCGTTGCTGTCCGCGAGCGTATTTAACACGTAATCCACGGTATACGAGCCCGTAACGGTCGGCGAGCCGATGACGGCTTTCGCCGTCGTGGCGCCTTCCTTTCGATTCAAATAGATGATGAAGCTTTGATAGACGTTCGACGCCACGATCATGCTCCTGACGTCCTCTTTGATACCGGAATCGAGATCGTCGCTGAGTCCGATCTCCGTCATCAGCGTAACGATCAAATCGTCGTTGTCGGTCGTCATGATCTGCGAGCCGTCGCTCGAACGGCTGGAAACGTGCAAATCGCTGTGGTGGAAGATCTTGCCCATCGTAAGGTGGACCATCGTGTGACTGCCTGTATCCGCGATCTTTGCGGGCGGCAACGTATCGTTGAAAGTGGAGGGCGTCGTGATCAAAAAGTAATGGAACAACAGATCGTTCGCCGGCGTGGATTCGGTAAAGATCGAAAGATAATAGCGCTCCAAGATGGATTGCGCGACCGACGCGGTGTATTTGGTGACGCTGTTGTCCGCGAGTTCCTCGTCGGTTGCAAGGCGGTAGCCTTGGTTTCCGATCATAAGGGTCGCGTACTGCGCGTCGCAAGCAACGAGCGTGTCCGTTCCGCCGCCGACGGTGCTTACCGTAACGCCCAGCATGGTGTCAAAAGTCAAAGGTGCGAAAGCGTTGCCGCCGAACGTAAGGACGTCCGCCGTTTTCGTCATCGTTTCTTTGAATGCGGAAAGGTTTAAGGTGTTGCCCGAAAGCGCGGTTCCGATCGTTGCGTAATAGACTTTGCCGCCTCGGTTTTTATCCACGAGGACGAGGATGGTGCTCGTCGGGAAATCTTTCAGCGAGTCGTTTGTGTTCGCCTTATAGAAATAGAGCTGTTTCGCGTAATTGCGGTGGACGTTTTCGCCCGCATTGATGGCGTCCGCCCATTCTTGCGCCGACCTCGAATAGGTGTAACGGAAGTAAAGGGTAACGGGCGATCCGAGGTTTTCGATCAACGCTTGCCCGTATCTCGACGTATAGGAGCTTTCGAGATAAGTCGTACCGGTTTGGACGGCGATATCGAAGCTGTAATCAAGGATCCTTTCCACGAAGACGGGAACGTACAGGTGATAGGCGACTTTCAGCGATTCGTTGGGGCCTTTCGCGGGATCGAAGAAGCGGACGTCGATCAAAGAGAACTGAACGGAACCGCTGTCGACCGCGGCGTTCGTCGTGAAGAAGCCGTTGGCGTCCTTTTTCAAACTGACGTTCGACAGGTAGGGCGTAAAGACGCCGTTTTCATAGGTCATACGGTAGATCACGACTTCATACACGCCCGCCGTATCCGCTTGGAAACTGTAACGAGTGTTCGTCAAAAGCCTGAGATACGAATTGATCATTTTGGTCGTGTTCGCTTTGTCGGAGTCGTCCGCGATCAGGATCGGGAAATTCGTTCCGATATAACCGGACGTAACTTTGGACGTAAACATCGTGAGTTTGCTTGCGTAGCTGTTCCAAGTCGCGCCGTTTTTGTTGCCCGAAGAGCCGGTGTAGTAGTTGTCGATCGCGTATTTATACTTTGCGTTATCCGTCAGGATCGATTGGATCGGCAGGGAGTCGACCGCCGTGCCGACGCCGTCGCCCGTCAAAAGGACGCCGCCGATCGTTACGCTCGGGTTTGCGGTCATGTAGGGAGAAGCAACGGCGACGTTTACGTAATCGTCCGCGTTCGACGTGCCGTCCTGAACGGTGGAGAACGCGGTGTTCGTATTCGTTCCCGCGAAGTCCGCGAAGACGATGTAGCCGCTTCCGAAGGTTCCGTCCGAGCCGTAATTTTCGTTCGCGGAATTGTAATAGCCTGCGTGCTTTCCGCAGTAGCTCGCGTTTTGCACCGACACGCCGACGAATTTTACGGTCGAGGAAATGTTGTTGTTGCCGATGATGTCGCCGATCTTGCGGTTGGTCGCGGACGTCGATTTGTTCGTCAATCCGCCCGCCAAATAGGTCAGCGTGGAATCCTTTATCAAGAGGTTATAGCCGCTGAATTTGAACTTGGTGTTAGAGTTTTTACCGGTAAGCAGGCCGATGAATCCGCCCGTTCCGGCCGTGGTGTTGCCCGCCGCGGCGGGGTTGCTGTCCGTGTAATTGGTTTGGATTTGAACGTTGTCCACCGTTACGTTATTGATCTCGCAAACGTGGTTATTCGAATCGGATACGTTTTTGTTTTCGCCTTCGGCGCAACCGAAGACGCCGCCTGCCGCCGCGGCTTGACTGTTCGTGGTGGAAGAAACGATCGTATAGTTCTTTACGACGGTGGAAGCGACTTCGATGTAGAATTCATCGTGTCCGAAAAGCCAGCCCGCGATGCCGCCCGCGTATCTCGCGCCGTCAAGGGTCGCTGCGTTCGCGCCGTCAACCTCTACGTCTACGATATGGATCGAATACTTTTGCGTGGCTTTTCCGAAGACGCCGCCCACGACGTTCGCCTTGACGTTTACGTTCGTGAGCTTGCAATGTGAAATGGTCAAGAGGCAGTTGTGAACGACGCCGAAGAATCCGCCGGCGTAGTTTCTCTGCGTCGCGCCTGTGTCGTTCAAAACCTTGACTAACGCGTTATTCGTTCCTTTGGTAACGTTGATATTCGTAATCGAGATCGGGCGGAGGTTGTTGGACGTTTGATCGCCGTGGATCGTATCTTTGAGCACGTAGTTATTATCGTTATGGCGAGCCCAACCGTTTCCGATCAAACCGCCCGCGCCCGTGATTTGGTTGTCGGGGTAGGCTTTACCGGCGTCGTCCGGCGTTCCGCTCTTCATATAGATATTTCCGATCTTGATATCGGTGTATCCGCTCGTTACGCTGCTCGTGATCGCGATGCTCGCGCGATACAAACGACCGACGAGACCGCCTGCGGTCAAACCGCCCGTCGCGTTGACGACGCCCGGAGAAACAACGGGTTTTGTGTTCGAAGCGGTTGCGTCGTAAAGAATTTGCGAGACCGACGTGCAATCCGTGGCTTGTTGGAAGGTGTAACCGACGAGACCGCCTACGTTCTTGACGCCCTCAACGGACAATCCGTTGAACGTCACGTTTTTGAAATAGAACGGTTTCGTGATATAACCGATCACGCCGCCGACCGAAAGCAATTGGTCGTAATCCGCGCCGTTTTCGTCCGAACTGTTCAACAGGCAGGTGATCGCGCTGCCCGAAACGGTGTAGACGTTATAGTAAATGCTGCCCGCGAGGATCAGATTCGTGATGCCGCTCGAAGCGGGAGTCTTCAAAAACGTCGTATTGAATAAGCCGAGTCCCGCCGTGTTCGTGACGGCGTGATACGCGGTGGCGTATTTGTATGCGTATTCCAAATAGCGGATATGAAGGGTTACGGTGTATGCATACGGATCCGATTCCGTAGGATCATCCCAAGCGCCCGACAGCGAAGAAATGCGCAGGCGCAAATAGTTGCTGTCGTAATACATGCTGCCGATTCCGCGGAACCCTTGCGCAACGTCGCAATTGCCGGTGATTGAGACGATCGTCGAATCCGAAGAGGTTAAAGAGCGCGCGTGATAGACGCTACCTGTTTTGTTGCTGTAAGCGCGAATGACGTAAGGGATCTTGACGAGCGTGGCGGTGTAAGAATCGAGGGACGCGTAATCGGTGAAATCGGCGTCGCTCGCGAAGCCCGAAACTCCGACCGCCGTGTAAGCGGCGCCCGCTCTCGCCGTCGTATGCGCACGATAAGCGGACCAGAACGTGTCCGTAAAGTCTTCATAGGGTTGCGCCGTAGACGCGTCGTAAGCCGCGCTTGCCGCGCCGCTGTTTACGATCGCCCCGAGGATAAACATCGCCTGTCCGTCGGGCACGGTGACCGTAAACTTCGAATTTGCGTACGTTACGTTGAGTTTTCCCGCGGAGAGGGAGAGGTCGGCGATCGTGTAGTTCTTTTCTCCGTTTTTCAGCGTGCAGGCGCTTTCGGTCGGGCGATAGGCGCTCGTTTCGTGGAACGCGTAGCCCGCGAGCACGCGCCCGATGATCGGGTTTACGTACAGATAGCCGGCGTCCGCGATTTTGTTGAATTCCGCCGCCGTCAAACCGACGTTCGTCGAACTCATATTGCGGAAGATCAAGCCGCCGTTTACGAGCGCGCCGACATATCCGCCGACGGGCGTCAGCCTCGGATAATTCGAAACGGTTTTCGCTGTGATCGAGAACGAGACGGACGTAAAGGTGACGTCCACCGCGTCGATAAAAGTGTCGCCGCCCATGATCTGGCGGATCAATGCGCCGTAGGATTGAATGCCGTTGCTGTACGCAAAGGTGTCGCCGCCGAGAGGCGAAGCGAGCTCGATCGTGTTCGCGCTGTCGTAATCGACGTCCACGTCCAGCGTAAAGTCTTTCAAAACGCAACCGTTCGAGGACTGAACGAGGGGGTTCGGAGAGGTGTTCGTTACGACAGGGTTACCTCTGCCCACGATGACGCCGCGGAACGCGTATTGCGCGTCTGCCGCCGTGCCGAGCGCGATATAATCGGAAGGAAGCGTGATGTCGCGCGTGATAACGAAATAGGCGCCCGCCAAATAGCGGCGAACGTTCGCGTTCGTTTGGCTCGCGCCGCCGTTCGACGAGGTCAGCGTCGCCGTGTCGAAATTGTAAAGATATTTGGTATAGGTCGTGCCCGTGTTGTCGAAAGAGGTCAGATCGGACGGTAAATAGAGTTGCACGGTGTTACCGACGTCGCCGCCCGAGAGAATCTTGGAAAGGATCGGGAGTTTTTCGTCGTCGTCGATAATGAAGGGATCGCCGTATTTGCCGCATCCTTCGATCTCGCTCGCGAACGTAACGTTGACCGCGATCTCGTGTTTCTTTTCGCCAAGGTTATAGGCAACGTAAACGTAGGGAAGGAATCCGTTCGAAAAGTCGTAAGAGGAAGCGGATTGAAACGCCGTCGGGTGGACGTAATACTCCGAGCCGTAATACTTCTTTTGTTTGTCCGCTTTTTCTACGGAGGTGGTGATTTCTTTTCCGTACGTGACCGTGTGCGTCGCACTGACGGCGCTCGTTCTGTCCTCGGTGGCTTCGAACGTATAGCCGGCGGAGCTTTCGCTGAAATAGAGGAAAGAGTTTAAGAAGGTCGCGCGGCTGAAAACGGATTTCAACGAGCTGTAAACGGTGTCGAAATTGTCAATGGAAGTCGCCGATATACGCGCGTCGAGCGCCATATGCGAGAATGTCATATAGATCGCGCGCGCCGCCGCGTCGCCTACGTCGCCGATCAAACTCGAACCTGCGTAGTAACCGCTTGCGGAATACGTGGAATAGTCGGATTGCGTTGCGCCGTTCCAATCGAGCGTCGTGTTTTTGCCGATCTTGTTGATCATCAACGGCGCGTAGCCGTTCGACGTCAAATGCGAGCTCGCCGTGGAAACGTAAACGCCGTTCAGCGTGATCGAAGTCAGCGTTGCTTTCGCTTTGCCCGCGTCCGAACCGCCGAGCGTTCCCGCGATCAGGAAGCCGCAGAACGAAGAAGAGAGCAGGGGAACGTTTCCTTGGATCGTTACGGTGGTCAGCGTAACGTTCGAGGTTGCGACGTTTCTGAAAACGGCGGCGTGCATAAGATAGTGCTGATTTGTGGAAGAGAGCGTCGTGCGGGCGGTGGAAGTTTGGAGCGTTCCGCTCGTGTAACGATACGCGAAATGTACGGAAGATTCCGTCAAAACATTATCCAATTTTATGGTTGCGCTCGAGAAAGTAATATTGCTTTCCAAATCCACGGGATAGTAAGATAATCCGGTCATATCAAGGCTTCCCGAGAACGTGGAACCCGTGGGGGTAAACCAATCGGCAAGCGACGAATGCGCGTAGGTTTTGATCGACCAAACGAGGAAATCGTATTTGCTCGTCGCGGTGTGCGAGCGCGCGTACGCAACGTTATAGTAATAGCGAACGTTCGGATTGACCGCGCCGTTTGCCGTTCTGCCGTACGCCGTTTTGTTCAAATAGGTGTTGTAGTCGCTGCCCGTCGTGTCGATCGCGTTGCCGGACGTCGTCACGGAGATCACGGAGTTTCCGTTTTGCGTAACGTCGGAGCCCGTTCCGATCCCGCTTAAAACGAGTTCGTCGAAACAGGCGAAAGTCGGGTTCCCGCTGAACGTCAACGCGCCGATCGCGTAAGATGCGTCCGTAACTTCGAGATAGAGCGCGCTTTCGGGTTGGATCTTCGTGGTGGTCGTGAGGTCGACCGTCCGATTCGTGTAGGACTTATTCGCGATGAATCCGAACGTGGAAGAATTGCTCGGAAGGGCAAACGTTGCGGAAGAGAGCGTCAAAGAAAGAAGGTTCCAGGCGCCCGTTGCGGTTTGCGTCAAGCCGCCGAACGGCGTTGCGGTCGCGTTTCCGTTCGCGGTTACGGATGCGTCGATCGTGAGCCCGTCGATCGTTACGTCGCAAGAAAGCCAATCGCCCCCGAGAATGCCGCCGAATCTTTCGTTGTTTGCCGTTCCCGTTGCGGTCAAGGTCAGCGAAACGGTGTCGATCGTAACCGCTCTGCCCGCCGTTAACGCATTTCCTTCTTTCGCGCTCTTAACGTAAGTGGAGTTTCCGATCTCTGCGATCACGCCGCCGAAGATGGAGGACAGATTCGTGTTGGTCGTTTTCGAATAAGTAAGATTGATCGAAGAATTTGCAACCGAAACGCTTTGCGTCGGAGAATCCGCAGATCCGATCGTCAAACTGCCGAGGAAGCCGCCGATCAAAGAATAAACGGGAACGGTCGCGAAGTTTATGTTTGAATCCGTCGTATCGGTAACGGTGGCGGTGAAATCGCAGCTGTCCGCCGAAACGGAAAGTCCCGTTCCGTTTGCGTTTCCGATCGCGGTACCGAAAGAGAAAGTGTAATTGCTGCTGGTCTTGTAGGACAGCGTGCCGTCGATCGTAACGGAAGAAAGAGTCAAAGAGCCTTCGGCAAACGCCGTCAGGAACCCTGCGCGCAAGCCGGTTTCGCTTTGATAGATCGTTATATTGCCGTCGATCGTCAGGTTTTGCACCGTTGCGTTTTTGGTTTCCGCAAAAAGTCCGTTATGCGTATGTCGGTAAATATTGCCTTGTTTGCTGTTCGAGGTGAGAGCATTCCCTTCGGCGTTCAAACCGTAGATCTCGCCCGTCGCGAGGGTGATCGTTTTGTCAGAGCCCTCAAACGTTCCGCTGAAAGGATCGTTGCCCCCGTTGTCGCGCGTCAGGGAGTTCAATCCCGTTCCCGCGAAAGAGAGGTCGTTGCCGAGCGTCAGCGTTCCGGCAAGAAGAGTTGAACTCAGGTTCGCGTTGCCCGAAGTAAATTGAAGCGCGCCCACACCCGCTCCCGTGTTGAGTTGAATATTCAGCGCGGTCAGCGCGAGTTGCGTAACCGTCGAGAAGGTCGAGTAGGCTTGTTTTACCGTGACGGTGTGTGCGGTTCCGTCTACGGTGAAGAGGTCGGACTCCGAAAACTTCGTTCCGTCCACGCGCAGGACTTCGCCCCAACTGTGAACGTCGTCGATCGTATTGTAAAGCCTGCGTTTCAGCGTCCAATCTCCGTTCGTTCCTTCTCCGTCGCCTAAGGCGTAGATCAAGGCGCGTCCGCGCTCTTTGACGATCAAGCCGCTGATCCAGTTGTATTGTAAAAAGTTGGAAAAATCAGTCGTTCCTTTGATGCGCAAAACGCCTTGTGGCATATTATAGACCAAACCCGCGTC
>DBVY01000038.1:21192-35758 GCA_002308575.1 Christensenella sp. UBA1252 | reverse complement strand
ACGTCAATGAAGGAGCCGCCCGAACCGGCGCTTCCGACCAATCCCGCATTCGGCGAGGCTTTGGACGTTGCCGTAACGTCGTGGATGGTGACGTAAGCGGGGCTGTTTGAAATCACGCCGATTACGCCCGCCGAAGTGGCGCCCGAAGCATACGCCGCATTGATCGTGACGGAAAGATCGTGAACGGAGAAGACGTTCGTCAGCGCGTTGGACGAATAGAGACCGCAAACGCCGCCGCGTCTGGTACCGGAAGAAAGGTTGAAGGAAGGAGCCCTCGAAGCGGAAACGCCGTCGAAGTCGAGCGCCTGGCATTCGCTTTCGAGATAGCCGAAAACGCCGCCCGTGTTCGTTGACGAAGAAACGGCAAGGTTCGCCGCTAACGCGTATTTTTCCAAAGAGAACGTTTCGCTTGCGCGTTGCGTTTTATAATGTCCGAAGATGCCGCCTGCGCCCGTCGTTCCCGTAACGGAAGCGGAAATCGCGTATTCCGAAAGGTTGTTTGAAAAAATGATCGTCGGATTGGTCGCGCTGCCGACGAGGCCGCCCGCATAACCCGAACGAGTTCGAACGGAAGAAAGGCGCGTTCCGTTTGAGGCAGCGAGCGTCAGCGAAGCGCCGTCTCCCATCGTGCCGACGAGGCCGCCCGCGTTTCCGCTCGTGGTTTCGAGCGTTAAGTTGTTCGAGCCGGAACCGGACGTGGAAACGGTCAGAGCCGCGTGCGCGCCGAGCGAGCCGCAGATCGAGCCGAGCGCGTTCGAAGAGGCGAAATTCAAATTTGAATCGTTCACGAAATTGATCGTAACGTTGCAACCTTCGGCAATGTCGCCGATCAATCCTTGGCAACTCGTCGCGGCGGTGCCGTCGCCCGAATAGGGGAGAAGGGAAATGTTCCAAGAAGCAGCGGAATTGGCACCCGTCCCGGGCGTAACGTGGTTGGCAAACGCCGCGCCTTCGGTCAAAACGGATTGCGGGTGTTGATTGCCTACGGCTTCGCGAATGATTTTAACGGGGCTTCCCGAAATCACCATATCCGTCGAAACGTAATCAAACAAGGGACAATTCGACAAACGGAAGGTATTAAAAGCGTTGATCGGGATGATGAGCGTTCCCGCGAACGGACGCGTGGAAGTACCGAGGCTGATGAAATTGCCGTTTGAGATAGCGCTACCGCTGTTGATCGAGATGTTCAGAACGTCCTTCGGATTTCTATCGCCGCCGGCGTATGCCTCCGAATAGGCGGCAAATTCTTCCGCGGAACGAATATAATAGGTTTGCGCGGGTTGCTCCGCCTTTGCGTTTTCGAAGGGAGCGATCAGGAAAAGAGCGAGGCAAAAGAAGAGGACCGTCAAAAGGATCGCGATCGAAATTTTCGTTTTATTCATCGTACTTTTCATCTTTTCACCTATCAGAATTGGAGCGTAACCACGGAATTGTTCATTTGCGTCCAAGTGGTTCCCGCCGGTATGTTTACTTTATAGAATTGAACGTCGTATCGGCTGACCTCGTCTGAATCGACGGCGAATACGACGCTGTTGCTCGTCGGTTGCGTCGCGCCTTCGATCGCAAGAAGGGTAAGGAGCGAGTACGCGCTTATGGAAACCTTCGTGCTGTCCCAAGTCAGTGTGCAGGTTCCGGTGCCGAAGCCCGAGATCGAATAGTTATAGCCGTCGCAATCGGTTGGGTTTTGGACGGATTCGGAGTCGAGGAATCTGCCCGTCCAAGAATCGGTCGCGCCTTGCGCGCGCACTTCCGCTTTGAAGACGGCGCATATGGCATGCATGCCGGTCACGTTCGGCGTAGCGGTCATTTCAACGAACAGGTTCGGATTTCCCGAAATATAATTGGTTCCGTACGTCAGCGTGTAGGCGTCCGAATCGGTCGTCGATCCGGTCAGCGTTCCGCTGAACGAAGTATCCGAAAAATGCGAGGACGAAAGCGTGACCGTTTGCGATCCGTTCGAAATCGTCGCCTGGTAAGCGGTCAGGTTCGCCATATACGTTGCGTCTACCGGAACGTACTTGTTTTCATCTGAATTGTCGAAGTAGACGAAGCGCAGAGTGATCGTGTAACCGATATTCTCGGAATAGGGAAGGCTTTGCTTTCCGCGCTCGTAGTTACAAACGGTAACGACGGAAGAGGGCGTGATGGTGGCATTGGCAACGTACAGCGTTTTTACGTTGTCTTTGCCGAAACCTCTGCCGAGAATGTTGGACGAAAAACGTTCCCCTTGTTTGTCGTAAGAGGCGATCGTCCTTTGCGCATTGCGGCTGTTCGTGTAGGCGGCGAAGGTTCCGAGCCCGACCGCGGACGAGATCACGATCAGCACGAGCGCTATGAGCGCGAGGAGCGCGCTTTTTTTCAGTCCGGTTCCCTGTTTCATCTTTTTAATCCCGAGCGAACGCTTTCGCCGCGATACACAAGAGATCGGTTTCGCGGTCGTTCGACGTTTTCCCGTTTTTCCAAACGCGGATGATATAGTAATTTACGAAATCGTTTCGATCGCTTCCGATTTCCGACGACGTCGTTTGCCAATAGATCGGTTCGGCATTCTTTTGTACGTTTGCGTACGATCCGTACGTATCGTTATGTTTGTCGCTCGTCGCGATCGTTTCGCCGCCCACGACTTGCTTGTTTAAGAACGTTCCCGTAAGCTCCGCCCCGTTGATCGAATAATAGTAATCCACCGAGGGATTTTGGTGCGTGGGGCAATACACCGCTCCGGTAGATGCCGTCTGAGATTCGGTTGCGGGATAGATCGAATAGGAGAAAGGATTGTTCGTCGTATACGCGAGCTGGATCTTGTAGGCAGGCACGCCTTTTCCGTAAATACAGAAGACTTTGTCCACGTACGTTTCGTGCGTGGCGTCCATTTCGTCGAAGTACAGATAACGGATGTCTTCAAACGTATCGTTTGCGGCGTCGCGGTGCCCCGCGCCGATATACAAGGATTCCGGCGAAGAGATCGGCGCGTAAGACGCGATCTCTTTTTTGGAAAAATACCAAGCGTAAGTCGAGGTGAAAAGAGCGCACAGCATAAGAACGCACGCGATCAACGCGCGAACCGCCGCTCCTACGATTTTGCTTTTCATCTCGTTTTGCATCGTTCTTTCCTCACATTGCGGACAGATAGGCGACGAAGTAGTTTACGCCGTCGCCGATCGTCTGATCGCCGTCGTTATAAGAATTGCTCTTTCCGTCCGGATCGTTTTCGGGCAGGTTGAAGGGGAAGAAGTAGGTCGGGTGCTCTGCCAAATACGTTCCCGTTGCTTCGGGGAACCGTTTGGTTACCGCAGGCGAACTCGTGGAAATGTTCTCTTCGATATCGGCGTAGGTCAAAGGCCATTCCCAATACAGCATGATCTTGTAGCAGTCCGTCTTCCCGGGGTCGGAGCAGGTCGAATGCTCGGACATATCGTAAGTAAAGCTACCGTCCGTGATCTGTCCGGTGTAAACGAAGGAATTGAACGACGCGCCCGTGCGCCCCGTAAAGAAAAGGATATGCCCTTTCAAGAGAGCCAATATACGTGCGCTCGTGACGGGAACGACCGTTTTGGTGGACGTTGTGACGCCCGTTTGCTCGTTCGTTTCTTCCACGTACTCGTCCTTGTATCCGCCGAGGGTCAGGGTCAAGCGGACGGAGTCCGTTTCGTGCCCGAGTTTCGGGCGAATGTAAAAGGTCAGCGTGCCGTAAGCGCCCGGCATCAGGAAGCGTTTGTTTTCATACGTCGCTTCCGCGAGGCGAAGCTCCTGTGCGAGGTGCGAGCTGTCCGACGTGGAGGTGTAGGTCAGAGAATAATCGTCGTTCGTTAGGGCGGATTGCAAGCTCGTTGCGCCGGTGATGCCGTCGTAACCGGATTCGTATTCGTCGTTGCGGTCGACCAAAAGGTCGATGGATTCGGTCGAAACGATGATGTTCATACCCGATTGACGAACGGCGCGGTTCGAAGAGAACCAAGCGAAGCTGATCGCGGCGAGCGTGATCGCAAAAATACCCGTCAGAACGACGGCAAGAAACTGCGAAATCAGTTCCTTTTTCTGTTTTGCGCTCAACTCTTTTCCGAACAATTTCAAGGTTTTCTCCTTCTTACGCCCGCGTACGCACAAAGGCGCGCGACGTTCGCGCTAAATATATTATATAACTATATTACTATAATGTAAATAGTTTTCGCATTTTTGCGTTCGAGAGGGAAAAAGTGGAAACGACGCGCGACACTCGAAAAAACGGGCGCGAATTCGTTTGATATAATGAATAATTTGTTTTATCATAGTAAATAGGGCATCGAAGCGACCGCAAGAAGGCGGCTTCGATGTAAGAGGGTATGGAAACAAACGAAAATACAAAAGAAAAGTCGAGCGGGAAAAAGCTGAAAGGGATCCCCTTAAAGCGGCTCAGTACCATCATCGCTGTTTCAACGGCGGTGATTTCCGTGTTTTTGATCTTCGGCGTCGTTTTTACTTTCGTCTATTATCGCGATATGATCAAGACGTCCAACGATTACGTGTTGTGGCAGCAAAAAGCGGAAGACATGCAGATTGCTTCGGACTATCTGACCGAGCAGGTCAGAACGTTTGTCGAAACGGGCGATCGCAAATATATGCAAAACTATTTCCGCGAAGCGGACGTTACGAAGCGCAGGGACGAATCCCTCGCCTTTATCAAAAGGATCTTCCCGAATTCGGAATCTTACGCGGCGCTTGAACACGCGATGGCGCAATCGATGCTTTTGATGGAAACGGAGTATTACGCGATGCGTCTTAAAGGCGAAGCGATGGGCGAGGACATTTCGACCTACCCCGAAAAGGTCAGAGAAGTCGTGTTGACCGTGGAGGACGCGGCGCTGTCCGCCACGGAAAAGGACGAGCTCGCGCGTGCGCGCTTGTTCAATAAGTATTATATGCAACGCAAATCCGAGATCTCTTCGAAAACGTCGATCTGTTTGAACGAATTAATCGCCGAATTGAGCGATCTTTCGAATGCGGCGGAAAACCGCCTGAAGATCACGCTCATTCTCGAAGTTGCGTTGATCCTTCTCTTTATCGGGCTTTCCGTTTGCGGCGTCGTCATAACGTCGAGGCAGGTTTTCGATCCTTTGATCCGCTATATCCCGTTTATCGAGAACGATTCGCCGCTTCCCGTGCAGGGCGCTTACGAACTGCGGATCCTTGCGAACACCTATAATTCGATGTACGAAGCGCATAGAAAAAGCCGCATCTCATTGAAGTTTAAAGCGGATCACGACGCATTGACCGGCGTCTTGAATCGCCGTGCGTTCGAAAAGCTCCAAGCGGCGGCGGAAGAGGGCAAGGTCGCGTTCTTGATGATCGACGTCGACAACTTCAAATCGGTCAACGACACGTACGGGCACTTATTCGGCGACAAAGTTTTGATCAAGGTCGTGGCGCTTTTGCGCGATCATTTCCGCGCGGACGATAATCTGTTCCGTATCGGCGGCGATGAATTCTCGGTCGTTATGTTCGGCGTGGACGAATCGAGCAAGCCTTCGATCCGCGAAAAGATCGAATCCATCAATTCGATCCTCGAAATGCTCGGAATCGAAGAAACGGGCGGCGTAACGCTGAGCGCGGGCGTTGCGTTCGGCAATATGATCGATCAAGCCTTGATCGCCAAAGCGGACAGCCTTCTTTACGAAGTGAAAAAATCCGGCAAGGGCGGTTGCGCGTTCGAGGAATAATCGAGTCATAAAATAAGAAAGTAAAAAATAAACGACTTCTTTTTATCAAAGGAGTCGTTTTTTTTATCCATAGTTTCTCTCGGAGAGAGAACCTCGTTTTGCCGCAAGGCAAACATCGTTGGTAAGCACCATCTCGCGCCGCAGGTATCTTGCAAATTCCGCAAAGACTTTATATCGCGGCGAAGCGCATCTGGCTTTGCTACTTTCGCGCGCGAGCGCGTGGTTTTTGCGATTCTTCGGCGGGGGCGGCGGCTTTTTCCGCGGCGAGGATCGGATTTTCCTCGGCGAAAGCGTCGAGGAACGCGTTGTAATCGGTGCTGCTCATCGGCTTCGCAAGGAAGTAGCCCTGAATGACTTTGCAGCCCATTTCGCGCAGGCGCCTAAGGTCTTCGAGCGTTTCCACACCTTCCTGCGTCGTCTTCAATCCCATCTTCTTTCCTACGTCGATAACGCTTTGCAGAATGATGCGGTCGGTTTCTTCCGAATTACCTTTATCGAGGAAGAATTTATCGAATTTGATCTCGTCCATATCGAGAAGTTTCAAAACGTTGTAGGTCGAATAGCCCGTTCCGAAGTCGTCGATCGAGCAGAGGAAGCCGTTGCTTCTGAGCTGTTTCGCAACTTGGGAAAGGTACTCGTAATTCTCGTAAGCGAAGCTCTCCGTAAATTCGAGGGTGATGAAGCCGTCCGCGATATTGAAATAGCGTTTGACCTTGTTGTAGTAAGCGAGGAAGTCTTTTTGGATCGCCGTAACGCGGGAGATGTTGACCGAGAACGGATAGATCTTTCTGCCTTCCGCGATCCATTTCGAAACGTTTTCGCAAGCGGTGTAATAGATATGGCGGTCGAGCTTGGAAATGAAGCCGTTTTCCTCGAAGACGGGCAGGAATTCCGCCGGCGAGCGATAGGTTTGCGTTTCGGGGTTGTACCAACGAACGAGGATCTCGGCGCCGTCGATACGGTCGTTCTCCAAGTTGTACTTCGGTTGGTAGAAGACGCGGAATTCGCCTTGTTCGAGCGCGGACTCCATGCGGTTTTCGATTTCCGCCTTGACCATATAGTCCGAGCGTTTGTTTTCGTCGTAGTAGTTTACGATGCGGTTGATATCGGTGCGCGACGGCATATCCGAAACTTCCATCGCCTTTTCGACCATCTTCGAGATGGGAAGGGCGTTTCCTTTGCCGGCTTTAAAGACGCCGAACAACATTTTCATATCGTAATCTTCGGGGATCTCGTCGCCTACGTAGTGGCGTTTCGCGGCTTCGAACAAGCTGATCAGGCGGTTTTCGAGCGCGGCTTCCTCGCTGTAATGCAGGAGAAGAACGAATTCGCCGTCGTCCACGTAGCCGTACACTTCGCCTTCCATCATCGCTTGCGAGAAGATGTTGCGGACATGGCGCAAAATCGAAGTCGTTGCCGAATCGCCGAACCTTTCGCCGATGTAACTGAAATGCTGCAAGTGGGAAACGATGACGGCGAACGCCGTGTATTTATGGGTGCTGATCAGGTTTTGCGCGTCGCGCTCGAATTTTAAGAGGGTCGGGCATTGGAGCAGGGTGTTGACCGTGTCGATCTTTTCGATCTTCGCGTACAAGCGGCGGCGGGAAACGACGTAATAGACCGAGAACGCCGCAACGACGAGGAGCAAAATGACCATCGTAACGATGCTCGTTTCCACGAGCGTGAATCCGTCCGCGTAAACGGTTTTTTCGCGATACAGGTTGACGACGTAAAGCCCTTTATCGGCTGCCGAAGCGCGCCCGACGACAACGACGTAACGTTCGTTACCGAGCGTCAGGGATAAGGTGCGGTTTTCGCCCGAATCCAAGGCTTCGCGCACGAGCGTTTCCGGCTTCGTGTCGTTCGAAAGTTCGTTCAGATATTCGAGGAAAGAATCGTTGATCTTCGCGGTTTTGTTTTTGTCGTGCAGGATCGAAAGGATCTGCGCGCCGTCCGCGTAACTTTCGCAACAAACCGCGCTGAGCTCGGAGTACTCCGCCTTTTTCTTATCAATGGAATCGGCGAAAGAAAGGATCACGTCCTGCGAAAAGAAGAGGACGACGCCTTCCGCCAAAATGCCGTTCGGAACGGGGCAATAGCAGGCGACCCTCGGTTTCACGCCCGTTCGATCGTACAAAATCCCGTAGGTTTCAACGACGCCGCGCTCCGCCATATCCAAGACGTAAACGCTTTCTTCTTCGTTCGTGATCTCGTAGCCGTTATGATCGTATTCCTTGCCGTTTTGGAAATAGGCAACCGAAGAGATCTCGTCCTTGTCGCCGGTCGAGTGCAAAACGCCGTACAAAAAGGCGTGCAGATCGCTTTTGGAGGTCATACTGCCCGCAACGAGCGCAACGGCGGAGGTCTTCTCTCGCACGTAATCCATTTTACCTTCGAATTTCTCGCTGATATCCAAGGCGTAGGTTTCGGCGGTCGAAACCGCTTGTTCGCTCGAACCCGAATAGTATTGCGAGGTCAAAACGATAACGTTGACGAACGCCGCGATCGTGATCAGAATAAGGATAACGAACGCGATGTCGAATCTGTGCGCTTTGAACTGATCCATTTCCTTACTCTCCTTTCAGATTTTTTTCGTCGCCGTCCGCGAGGTCGTCGAGCTCCGCGCCGCTCTCTTTCAAACGGCGGACTTCTTCGTCGATCAGGCGGCGGATCTCGTCCTGCTTCGCCTTCTCGTCGTCGCCTTTTTTCTCCTCGATGGCTTCTTTAACGTCGGGGAAGACGGAGAAGCACATCGTCAGGATAAACATAAACAGCAAAACGACGTAGCCGATCGGGGTCATAACGATCCTGCCGAGGAAGGTCAGGACGGTGAGTTTTTTAACGTATTTGCCGACGACGTTTTCGGCTTTTGCCGAATAAATGCCGTCGTCCGAGGCGTTGTTGTCGCCCTTCGTAACGATCTCGTTGCCCGATTTCGCGATGATGCGGTGCGTGTTGAAACTGCCCGCGATCCGCGGATCGGTCGAACGGAAGACGATGATATCTCCGACGTCAACGTCGTCCGCCGAGGCTTTTTCAACGAGGATATAGGTCTTCGGGGCGATCGTCGGATCCATGCTCTGCGTCATGACCCACATCGTCGTCTTATTGAAGAGGAAGATCGGCGAGGTCGTGACCTTGGACGCGATAAAGAGCGCCAAGAACGCCGCCACGAAGATCCCGAACGCGATCTTCAATCCGAGTTTAAGCGCTTTGACTCCCTTGTTTTTCATTGCTTATTCTTCCTTCCGAACAGGCGTGAGAAAAGTCCTTTCTTTTCTTCCCGTTCGGGCTCTTTTTCCGTTTCGGGAAGGGTCGGTTCGGGCGTTTTCGGCGCCGGTTTCTGCATTTGTTTGGCGTTTGCGGGCGTGTCGAGATCGGCGAGGGTGACCGGCTTCGGTCTGAGTTCGTCGCCGCCGAGAGGCACGGGGGCAGGCGCGGGTTTCGGCGCTTCGGGTTCGGGCTCCGGCTCTTTTTCCCGTTCGAGAAGGATCGGCGTTTCCTGTTCCGCTTCCATGCGCGCGAGCAGGGGATCGCCGGGACCTTCGACGAGGATCGGCGCTTCCTTCATTTCCTCTTGGATCTCTTCTTCGAGCAATTCGCGCTCCGTTTTTTCGAGCGTCTTGTGGACTTCCGCGCCGGAGAAATTGTCGAGAACGATCGTTCTTTCTTCGGTTTCGTGCGCTTTGTTGTAGGCAGCCGCCTCTTCCGAATAGTCGTATTCGATGCGCGGCGCTTCTTCTCTTCTCGGAAGCGTTCCCGACTTTTGCCCTTTGAACACGCGGCGGCGGATCTCTCCGGCGGCGAGGGCTTCTTCGGTCGTCATCTTCGGGAAGTTTTCCTTGGAAACGGCGGTAAACGAATGATTCTCGCCGAACCCGTTCGCAACGAGGGCGGCGAGTTCCAGCGCGTGTTTTAAGCTGCGCGGCCCTCTGACCTTGAAGAGAGTGGGCGTCGCTTCGAACTTTTTGACGTTCGAGCGATCGGAAACCGAGTATTTTTTGTCAAGCGACTCGGGTGAAAGCGGGAAGTAAATGCGAATCGTTTTTCCAACGAGGAAGATGCGCGCGAGCGTCTTTCTTCCCTTGTAAAAATCGACGTGGTCGAAGGCTTTGCGCTCTTTGACGCCCGCTTTGGATAAGAACGCGTTCGCGAGCTTGCAATAGGCGTCTTGGATAAATTCGCCGGCGGAAGAAAGCTTCGCGGTAATGGACTTTACGAAAAGGATCTTTTCTCCGCCTTCCGTCAGCATCTCTTCTTCTTCCGATTCCTCGGATTCCGCCTTTTCTTCCGTTGCTTCGGGGGCGGGTTCCTCGGGCTTTTCGCTTACGGGTTCTTCGTCCGAGGTAAATTGATCGTTCGAAAGAGAAACGGGGAGGGTGTCCACCGCGGATTTGATCTCTTCTTTTTCTTCGGATTCCTCCAAGAGTTCTTCGCGCTCTTTTTGGATTTCCTCCTCGATTTCTTTGGCTTCCGTTTCGGCGAGTTCTTCGGCGGCAAGCGCAACGGAAACGTAAAACGCAACCTCGTTATCGTCCGGATTCTCTTCGACTTCGGGCGCCTGCACGTACACGATCTCTCTGTCGCGGAAGGAGGGGAGCTCGTAATTCTTTTGCGTCATCGTCCGCACGGGCGTGTTCTCGTCGCGGATCGCCGTGTCGGAGAAGTGGCGGAAAAAGACGTATTGTTCGGCGAGCGAACGGCGCACGAGGTCGATCTGTTCGTCCTCGATCACGAGGTCGCGCTCTCTCGTCGTTACGCCTTCGTCGTCGTAGCTTTCCAAAAATTCCCAAAGATCCAAGCATTGGCGCAGGTTCTTGTTTTTGAGGATCGGGTTCGTGCGAACGACGGGCGGTTTGATGACCGCGTTCCCCATTTGCGCCGCGAATTCGCTCGATTGATAATCGGTGATGATCTCGTTGAGCTTTTGTACGCGCGCCCAAAGATCGCTTTGGAAGAAACGGGTCTTTTCCCTCTCTTCGGTCGGGAGCGAAAGCTCGATCTCGAAAGAGATCTTTCCCTTTTCGTCGTCGCGGTCGATCTTATCCGTAAAGGAAAAGACGCAACGGTTACGGTTCGCGCCGTACTCCAACGCTTCGTCGTAACGCGTCGTAACGAAGGAGAACAAGCGGAGCAACAAAGTGTTTACGAATTTGTTTTCGTACGTCATGAAAGATTCGTCGCGGAACACGTTCAAGAGTTTCGAGGGGATCACGACGCCGTTTTCGATGCGGGAGATCAATCCCGTGTGTTGGCAAAGGTGGCGGATCGAACGCGTCGTAACTTTTTTCGTGCGCTCGATCGGCAAGAGCTCTTCGGTTTCTTCGATAAAGCGAGAAGGCGTGCGCATGATCTCGTCGATCGCGATCAGGCAATCCTCGATCGCGGTGACCCACGTTTCGTCGATCGCGCGAATGACCGATTGTTTCACGAAGCGGATCTCGCCGTCGCCCGTAAAAGAACTTAAAATTTCAGCGTATCTCGAATGGCGATCCGTCAAAGCGACGTTCGTCGCGGCGGTATCCGAAAAGATCTCGTCGTCCTTGGGCGCTTCTTTTTCCACGTAGATCAGGTTTTCTTTTTCGACCGTGATGACCTTTTTCTTTTCTCCGATCTGGCGGATCAAGCCGCGGGATAAAAGGGTGGAGAGAGAAGAATTCGGATAGTTCCTCGCGGTAACGGGAGGCAGGGGAGATTCTCTCTTTTGCAGTTCGAGGTAAGCCGCGTTCTCTTCGATCAAGCGAAGCGCGAAAGAGAGGCTGCCGGCGCTGCGAATGCGGAATTTCGAGGGAAGGAGAGCGTAACGGCGAACGTTGCCGACGTCGATCAGGCGATAGCGCCCTTCGGCGTGCGTGTCGGGCTCGATCGCGAGAAAGAGGGAAAGCGTCTTTCCGGTCAACGTAACTTTTGCGATCGGACTGCGCTTAACGGAAAAGGTCGCGCAGGAAAAAGAGGTTTTGGCGGTAACACCGTCGTATGCCATCAGGGCATTAAAAAGGGCAGCGTACGTTTCTTTCACGTTTCTGCCGCTCAAACAAATTTTCGCCAAAAAGGACTTCGTGTAACGAAGTTTTTCAACCCATTCGCGATTCTCTTTTTCGACGCTGATCGTTTTGTTCATACGTCGCCGCCGTCAATTACGATTTTTGCAAACGCCTCAAATAGGCGATGCTCTCCTTCATCGCGTCCTTGCCGAAAAGGGCGTCGAGTTGGAGGATCAAACCGCGGATCTCGCCGCGGATCAAAGAAAGGTTCAACGAATCGAATTTACGGAAAACCTTGGTTGCGAGGATATAGTCGATGCCGTCCGTTTCCGTTCCGCCGCAAGCGATGTAAACGGGAACGAAGATCTTCATTTGCTTCATAATGCGGTTACCGAACGCAACGCGGAAGCGCTCGATCACATAAAGATCGAGCTTTTCGATCTTTTTGAGCATCTCTTCGTGGATCGGGTGCTCTTCGATCGCTTTGTGATACAAACTTTCAATATAGGAGAAGCTCACGTTCTTCGCCTCGGTCTTGGGCGCTTCGAAAGGCATACCCTTGCTGTCGAGGTTGATAACGAGCGCGCGGTCATAGACCTTATCGGAAACGGCGAACGTGGAGTCGTCGTTATTCGCGGTGCCGATATACCAAACGTTTTGCGGGATCGTCAGTTTGCCGTCCACGAGGCGCTTCGGATCGTCCGGCCAAGAAGAGGGAACGAGCTCGATCTTCCATTCGGCGGGGTTCGGCATTTCGAGAACGGAAAGCATTTCCGCGAAATAGTATTCGATACGCGCGATGTTCATCTCGTCGAGAACGATGATGTTGACGTCGTCGTTATAGGAGGATTCGTAGATCCTCTTCAAAACTTCGGTCTCGTTGAATTTCTTCGTAAATTCGTTGAAGTAACCGAAAAGTTCGCTCCTGTCCCTCCAAGAAGGTTGCACGGAAGCGATCGTCGCGTCGTTTAAGAAATATTTGCCGAGGGTGTAGGGCAAGGACGTTTTACCGGTACCGGAGATACCTTGCAAAACGATAAGTTTCGTACAGGAAAGACCCGCGATCATCAGGCGGATCGTTTTGATTTCGTAATACAAAGCGGAATGATAGCAGGCGAAATTGCGAATATCTTCGCAGAGCTCCGCGAGATCCATATCGCGGTTGTAGTGGGGCGGGTTGTAATAGACGTACTTCTCGTCCACCAAAGAAAGCCTCGCGAAACGATTGCCTTCTTCGCCTTCCGAACCTCCTTCGCCGTTTTCGTTTCCTTCGCCGATCGCTTTCTTTTCGGCTTGGGATTCGCCGAGAATGGCTTGCATCTCTTCGCGCGTCATACCGGCGGAGGCAACTTTGAGGTTCATGATTTTTTCTTTTTCCGCGGTCAGGCGGATTACGTCGCGGTGAAGATCGGCGATCTCTTCGAGAAGATCTTCTCTGCCGACCGCGCTGCGGCGGAAACGAATGTATTTGCGAATCGCGAGAATCAGAAGGAAAATCAAGGAGCCCCAGATCGCGATCGTCAGCAAAAGAACGAGGATAACGAGGATCCACGCCCATCCGAATTGCTGCGCGCCGAGCTGTCTGGCGTACACGCCGAAATTGAAAATTTGTCCGATTCCGAGAATGAAGTTCGAGAGGATCTGCCAAATGCCGCCGAGCATTTGTTTCATAAACATCAAGAACCAATTTCGGAAATTATCGAAGTATACCATGATCTGTCCTTATAATATTGCGTGAAGCGAGGCGCGCGAGAGCTTTCTCCGCGCCGACGCTCCGAAGTTTGAGTTCGGAAAACCTATACTGTAAGTTTTGAAACTCGGCGAAAAATTATGCCTGCTCGTCGTCCTTCTTTTCTTCCGCGCTTTCCGCGAGAGAGCGTTTGTACTCCTCGATGGCTTGGCGGCGGATCTCGTCCTTCTCCTCGGCGGAGATCTCCTTCTTGCCTCTCGCTTTGGAAAGGGTCAGGAAGAATCTTACGACCTCGTAAAGGAAGAAAAGGATCAAGGGGATCACGACGAGGCAGAGGAATCCGGTGCGGCTTTGCATAAAGCTGAGGAAGGATCCCATTCCGTGGATCTGCGTGTCGCCTTCTTTCCAAGTGCAGATGATATCGTCCAACTTAATGGAGTATCCGTCGTCATCGACGTTTACGGGATACATATTCGCGTTATCGCCTTTGGTGCGGAAGGAATAATCCTCGCCGTCAACGATCTTTTTAACGATGCGGTGGGTGTTGATCTCCTTGATGCCGTCGCCGTTGATATCGGCGAAGAAGGTGATGATCGCGCCTTCTTCCAAGGCTTTCTTCTGATCGAGAGAAAGCGTCGTTCCCGCGAGCATATCTCCCTTTTTGATCGTCGGTTTCATTGAATCGGAAACGACGTTCAATATCACTTTGTCGCCGAGGATCGGCACGCCGTAATCGTTGGAGATGGACGCAAAGGCGAAGACCATCATAAGAAAGGCAAAGATCAAAAACAACCATAAGATAACGTTGAGAACGATCTTTACGATATTTTTCGCGTTCGGTTTCTTCGTTTGGGAAGCATTTTCCATAGTTTTTTCTCCGTTTTTTAAGATCTTTACCCCTTTCGGATAAGGATACTTAAAAATTGTATCATAGATACAAGGGGGTTGTCAAGGGCGGAGAGGGAAACCCCCGTTTTTTCGAAAAAGAACGCTCCGCCGGGCTTGCGCCCGTCGGAGCGACTTAAATGAGGCTATTTTGTCACAGATTAGGGATTCTGTTGCGCCGCCGGGGTCGAAATCGCGGTGACCGCGGTCTCGTTGCCGCCGATGTGGAATTGAAGTCCGAGCGTGTAGCTTTGCGTCAAGGAAGCAAAGGTATCGTTCTTACAGGTCGTGTCTTCGCCTTCGAGCCACAAACG
>DBVY01000038.1:20678-21122 GCA_002308575.1 Christensenella sp. UBA1252 | reverse complement strand
AGAGGCGGTTTTAACGGCTTTGCCGGCGGTTTGGTTCGCCGCGCCGTCGAGAGCCAAAATCGTTACGAGATCGTTCGCAACATAAGCGGTTTCGTATGCGGTATAAGCCGTTGCTTCGTGAGCAAGAACCGCAACTCTCCATGCCTTCTCGGCAACGTTGCCGCCGTTATACTTGAGCTCAAGGTTGGTCAGTTTCAAGGCTTCTTGGCTATCGGAAACGTTCGTTGCTCTGAGATAGAATTCATAGTCGATGTAGCCGTAAACAACGTTGCTCGTCGTGATAGTGTCGTCGATGCCGTAAGCGGTTTGGAACGCCGCGTCGTAATTGGTTTTACCCGCAGCGGCGTTGGTAAGCGCGGTCGCTTCGCTGTATGCGGTATAAGAAGCGGTTTTCGCCGCGCCGGTGTTATCGATTACGTTCGCCGCGCCGGTGTAGAAGAAGCT
>DBVY01000038.1:17355-20532 GCA_002308575.1 Christensenella sp. UBA1252 | reverse complement strand
GAAGTGCCGACGAACGCCGCCGCGATCAACATCATAATGATAGACGGGATCAATTTTCTGAGTACTTTTTTCATTTTTCAAATCTCCTTTTTTCGTTTTAGTTGATTTTTTTACCTTTTTTATATTTAATCGGCTTGCGCCGTTATTTCCTTTATCCGATCGTCGCCGCAGGCTTTCCTTCGATCGTCATATCGAATTTGATCTTGCCGTTAACGATGCTGTCGTTGCAGTCGGGGTCGTCGCCTTCCACCCAGATCACGACCGTGAACTTTACGTAATCGTCCGGTTCCACGCGATTGATGAGGTCGCGGCAGACGATATACTTTCCGGCGAACGGCCTGTCGCAGTAATGCGTTTCGGGCCCCATTCCGTCCGACTTCGTCTTTGCGAAATCGGTGTATTCGCCGTTTACGTACAGCCGAACTCGCATACATTCGTCGATTCCGTTCGAAACGTTGTTGAACGAGATCTCGTAATCCAAGGCGACGGGCGCGTTTCCGATGTTCTTGCAGTAGAACGTGTAGGCGAGGTAGTTTTCTCCGTTGTGCTGCCCGTCCAAGTTGTCCACGTTCTTCGGGATGATACCGCCGCAGATGTTCGTGATCTTAACCTGTTGGTCGCAAACGAGGCGGGAGCTTCTCGCTTTGAAGTCGGGCCTTTCGCAAAGGCTGATCGAGTAAGTCGCGCTCGGGTTATCCACCGCCACCGAGAACCTGCCGGTTCGGTTGTAGAGGAGCACGAAGGAGTAGCCGACCATCAATCCCGCCGCTCCGAGCGCCACGCCGATCAAGATGATCTTTTTCAGCACGCGGTAGCGCATGACCTCGGCGGCGCTTCTCCTGAGAAGGGAGATGCTTCGCTTGGTTCCTTCGATCGCGGCGCCTTCGCTCGTGTTCGACGCATATTTCAGCGTTCTGTTTCTGAGCTTCATAGGATCGCCTCCCCGTCGGACTTTATACTTTCAAGGTCCCTTGCCCCTTGCGGGAAATCGAACTCACCGCGGTAATTCTCTGCCGGCATGACGCCGAAGCATTCGGTTGCGATGGATTCTCTGATCGTTTCGTCGTTTTCAACGCCCGTCAGGATGATCTCCGTGCGGAGCGACCGAAGTAAGGTCGCGAATGCGTTGAACACGCCGGGTTTGTTCCTATCCCCCGCGAGCGCCGTCATCTCCGGAGAGAAGAAGACGTAATCGGTGGGTGCGGCGTTCAGCGCCGACAGGGAACGGTTGCCTCCGAAATCTTTGATCGCCGTTTTGAACCCCGCGCCGCGCGCTTCCGAAATGCCTTTCAAAGCTCTTTCGTCTTCCGTCGCGCTTTCGGTGAAGGTCAGGACGATCCGTTCCTTTTTCGCCGCGTCGATTTCTTCAAACTCCGCGAGCAGCTCGTGTACGTCCGCCTTTAAGAAGGACTTCGTTACGCTTGCCGTCAGGAACGTCGGGTGATTGTCCGCGGCTTCAAGGACGCCGAGCGCTCGAAACGCGCCCTTTACGTTCCCGATCGACCACTTGATCCCGATCTCTGCGTTCTCGATCGCGCTCTCGTATCCGTTCAGGAGCCCGGAAGCGGTCGTAAACACCTCGGTTTCGGTCATGTACGCGATCGGTCTTTCGCCGTAGCCGTCGTACACCCCGCGGAACTTCCGATTGATGGGCTTGATGCCGGATTCCAACGTTTCCGCTATGATTTTCTCAACGACTTCCGACACGTTCGTACCCCCTGTAAATTAAAAAAGCCGGTTGCAATTTTCACTCTCGTGATTTATGCAACTGGCTATCTCTTTTTCGGGGAGACCCTATAGTTTTGCGTCATTGCCTTACGACAATTTTGCCCATATTCGGTTTTCGCCCACATTATATGGGGTTTATTTGGGCGTTGTCAAGAGAAAAATAAAATTTTTTTAAGAAAGTTTTGAAAATCGTCAACTTTTTGCAAAGAAACGCGTAAACGAAACGTTACACTTTTCCGCCCTATGCGCGCAAGCGTACGCGGCGCCCTCGCGGGCAGGCGAGCAGGCGCTTGACTTTTTAGCAAACGCGAGCGCGTTACGCGCACGCGCTATGCGCGGAATTTCGGCGGCGAATATTTTTTTATTGTATTCGGGCGGGGATTGCGGTAAAATAGAGAGCGTAGAAGGCGATTGCCAGAAAGGAGGGCGGCTTATGCGCGCAAAAAAGCGGACGTTTCTTTCGATTTTTTCGCTCGTCGTTTTAGGGGCGGCGATCCTCGGGCTGTTTTTCTTTTCTTCGGGCGTTGCGGCGCAGGCTGCGGTCAATCCCGTTTCGTACGGATCCGGGTATTCCGCCGTCTTGTACGATAACACGAACGGGCTTCCTACCTCGGACGCGAACGCGATCGCGCAAACCAAAGACGGTTTTATTTGGATCGGCAGTTACAGCGGCTTGATCCGTTTCGACGGCAACGAGTTTTATCGTTACGACGCGTCTTTCGGCGTTGCGAGCGTCGTTTCGTTGTTCGTGGATTCCAAAGAGAGGCTTTGGATCGGAACGAACGACAGCGGCGCCTTCGTTTTGGAAAACGAAAAATTCATCGCTTACGATAACACCGATAAGTTCAATTCTTTGTCCATCCGCTCGATCACCGAGGATAAGGAAGGCAACGTCTTCCTCGCAACGACGCTCGGCGTCGCGTACGTCGATAAAAACGGCGAGCTTTTCGATCTGGACGATCCGCGCGTCAACCGCGATTACGTTTCGGAGCTTTTGACGGCGGAGAACGGCGTCGTGTACGGCATCACGGATAAAGGGGCGGTTTTCACCGTCAAGAATTGCGCGGTAGCGGATTATTACGCGACCCCGCTTTCGGATAAGACGGTCAAAACGATGCTTCCCGACGCCGCGCACGAGGGCTATTTCTATTTCGGAACGGACGACGCGGCCGTCGTCTACGGCACCCTTACGGGCGACGAAGCGTCTTTCCCCGTCTATTCGGTCGCGCCGCGCAGAAACGTGCGCTCCTTGAAATTCATCGGGCAGGATCTTTGGGTCTGTTCGGATGACGGCGTCGGCTTTTTGACGGACGGCGTTTACACCGCGTTGGACGCCCTTCCGATGAATAACTCCGTTGAAAAAATGTTCGTCGATTTCGAGGGGAATTTGTGGTTTACGTCCTCTCGCCAAGGCTTGATGAAGATCGTGCAAAACCGCTTCGATCGCCT
>DBVY01000038.1:0-17295 GCA_002308575.1 Christensenella sp. UBA1252 | reverse complement strand
TATATCGGAACGGATAACGGGCTTTTGATCCTAAACGAGGACAGGGAGGAAGTGCATAACGATCTGACCGAATTTATCGGCACCGCGCGCATTCGCTCCGTTCTCAAAGGCTCGGGCGGAAAAATTTATCTCGGAACGGGCAGTTTGGGGCTCGTTCGTTACGATCCGTCGAACGGCGAGATCGTTTCGTTCGATAAGGACGACGGGCTCGCGCACAACCACGCCCGCGTGATGAAAGAGATGTCCGACGGCAAGATCGCGGTCGCCACGAAGGGCGGCATTTCCGTGATCGAAAACGACGTCGTAACGAAAACTTACGACCAAAAGAACGGCTTGAACAACCTCGAAATCCTTTGCTTGGAAGAAGGTCCGAACGGCGAGATCTACGCGGGCAGCGACGGCGACGGGATCTACGTGATCCAATCCGGAAACGTTTCGCGGATCGGCAGGAAGGACGGGCTTATGTCCGACGTCATTCTCCGCATCAAAAAGGATCCGACCGAGAAGGATCTCTATTGGATCATAACGAGCAATTCGATCGCCTATATCCGCCGAGATTCGATCACGACGATCACGAATTTTCCGTATGCGAATAACTTCGACCTGTACTTTGATAATTCGAACCGTGTTTGGGTGCTTTCGAGCAACGGTATTTACGTTGCGCAAAAGGCGGCGCTTCTTTTGAACCGCAAGATCGATTACGTGTTTTACGATACGTCCGACGGGCTTCCCTCCGCGGCGACCGCCAACTCGTACAGCTGTTTGGACGAGGACGGAACGCTGTATATCGCGTCGTCCGCGATCGGTTCCACGAATTTGAACGCCGATTACGAATTCGAAAACCAAACCCGTCTTTCGATCCCTTACGTGCTCGCGGACGGAAAATATCTTTCGATCAAAAACGGGCGCGTCACCGTTCCCGCTTCCTGCAAGAAATTGCAGATCTGCGCGTACGCGTTTACCTATTCTTTGCATAACCCGCGCGTCGCGTATAAGCTCGAAGGCTTTGACGACGCCGAAACGAGCGTTACGAGAAGGGAACTTACGCCCGCGGCGTACACGAACCTTCCGGGCGGCTCCTATAAGTTTTCGTTCTCCCTCGTGGACGCGATGAACGGGAAAAAACTCGAAACGATCACTTTGATCGTCGTCAAAGAAAGAAAGGTCGTCGAGCAGGTTTGGTTCTGGATTCTGGTCGCGCTTCTCGGCGCGGCGGCGGTCGCGACCGTCGTGATCCTGATCTTCCGCGCGAAGACTAAAAAACTGCTATTGAAACAGCAACGCGATAAGGAGCTCATCGACGAAATGACGCGCGCGTTCGCAAGCTGTATCGATATGAAGGACGGTTACACGAACGGGCATTCCTACCGCGTTGCGAAATATACCTCGATGATGGCGAAAAAGATGGGAATGAGCGAGGAAGACGTTGAAAAGTGTTACCATATCGCGCTGTTGCACGACATCGGAAAGATCTCGATCCCCGATAACATTTTGAATAAGCCCGGGAAACTTACGGACGAGGAATTCGCGATCATGAAGAGCCATTCCCGCCGCGGCTACGACATTCTGAAAGAGGTTAAGATCATTCCCGATCTTGCGCTCGGCGCGGGCTTCCATCACGAGCGGCAGGACGGAAGAGGGTATCCGCAAGGGCTGAAACGGGATGAGATCCCTTTGGTTGCGCAAATCATCGCCGTTGCGGACTGCTTCGACGCGATGTATTCCACGCGCCCCTATAGAAAGAGCCTTTCCTTGGAAGACGTAGCGGCGGAATTAAAGCGCAGTTCCGGCACCCAACTGAACGAAAACATCGTAAACGTTTTCCTTTCGATCATCGCGGAGAATCCGGAAGCGTTTGCGCCCGAGGGCAAAGAGGGCGGCGAGGACAAGAAGGAAGAATAACCGAAAGAAAAATAAAAAAAAGCATCGGATTCGTCCGATGCTTTTTTTCGGATTGGGTTCGATCAATCGTTCGCCGCGACGGAAACGTTTCCGTTTGAGCAACGCACGGTGATCGCGCCGCAACCTACGTTCCAACGGAGATTTTTCTCAAGCTCTTCCCATTGCGCGGTCGTGCCGCCGAAGTTGATCTCGGTCAAGGACGTGCAGGATCTGAACGCGTATTCGCCGATCTCGTTGATCGAATCGGGGAGAGAAACGGATCCCAAGCGATTGCAGAAAGCGAACGCGTAATCTCGGATCGCGTTCATTCCGTCGTTTAACGTAAACGAGGTCAACGCTTCGCAATGGACGAAAAGTCCTTCCGTGATCACCGCGACGGTTCCGTTCAGCGTAACGGAAGCAAGCGCCGTGCAGCCTTGGAAAACGCGATCGCCGAGTTCGGTCACGGAGCGCGGGATCGTGATCTCGGTCAAGGACGTGCAGTCTTGGAAAGCGTACGAGCCGATCTCGGTCAGGGCGCTTGGGAGCTCGACGTTATTCAAATTTTCGCAAGAATAGAACGCGCGTCTGCCGATCTTCGTAACGGTGGAGGGGATCGAAACGCTTGAGAGATTCTTCCCGTAGAAAGCGTTTTCGCCGATCGCAACCACGGTGTAACCGTTTACGGAAGAGGGGATCACGACCGTGCTTGCGTTTTCATCGTAGGTTTCGAGGACCGCGGTGCGGTTGCTTTCTTCGAAATCGTATCTCAAACCGCTCGAGCCCGCGTTTTCACCGCTCGTATTTCCGTTTTCGCCGCTTTGCCCGCCGTTATCGCCGCCGTTATCGGGGTTCGTTTCCGTCGTAAAAAGATCTTCGGTGTCGCCGTAAACCAGCGCGTTTCCGACGAGTTTGTAGGCGCTTTCTTTCCCTTCGCAGGCAGATCTTGCGGTCTCGGCGTCCTTGAAATAATAGATCATCACCGCCGTGCCTTTTTCGGTGTTGGTCGCGCTCGTGAACGCAACCAGATCCGTTGCGCTTACGCCGAAGCCCGCCGCCATGCGGTCGAGATCCGAGGTATAAACGGTAACGTTATAGCCGCCGTTTTCGAGCACGGTTTTATCCGCGTTTTGTTGCTCGGCGGGGGTTTGCCCTTGGTTTTTGCCGCCGTCGCCGCCGTTTCCGCTACACGCCGCAAACGCCGTGCAAAGCATCGCAACGATCAAAACGATCGAAAGAACCGTGATTCGTTTTTTCATAAGTTTTCCTCCCTTGTCGGTAGTCTGGGTCCATTATAAAGGAAAAACGTGCGTTTTTCAACCTTTATCCGAATGAAGTCTGTAAAAAAGGAGATTCGCGAGGAGCGAAGCGACGGAATAGCGAGCAAAACTGCGTGAGGAAGTGGAACATCAAACGGTTTTTTTCATTAACACCTTGCAATTTCCCTTATAATATGATAAGATTTAAGGGAATAATCGCGAGGGAAAGGTATGCGAACTTTTAATTACAGCAAAATCAAGGATCAAAAGTGGGATTCCGATACGCTTGGGCTGATTGCCGCGATCTATAAAGAAGCAGGTAAGCAGGAATCGTATCTCAAACAACGCCCCGAAGAACTTGAAAAGCTGGTCGAGATCGCCAAAGTGCAAAGCACCGAAGCGTCCAATGCCATTGAGGGGATCGTCACCACCAATACGCGCATCAAGCAACTTGTTGCGGAAAAAACGACGCCTAAGAATAGGAACGAGCAGGAGATCGCGGGGTATCGCGACGTGCTCGGGATCATCCACGAAAGCTTTGACGTGATCGCCATTTCGCAGAACTATATCCTTCAACTTCACAAAATTCTCTATGCGCATATGCAGAATCCTTTTGCCGGTCGAACGAAAACCGTGCAGAATTACATCAGCGCGACCGATCCCGACGGGCATCGGGAAACGCTTTTTACTCCGCTTGCGCCTTTTGAAACGCCCGAAGCGCTGGATAAGATCTGCGAGGAATACAACCGCGTGATCGGGAATGCGGAACTCGATCCGCTGATCGCGATCCCCGTCTTTATTCACGACTTCCTTTGTATCCATCCCTTTAACGATGGAAACGGCAGAATGAGCCGACTCTTAACGACGCTCCTTCTCTATCGAAGCGGTTTTTACGTCGGCAAATACATTTCGCTTGAAGCTAAAATCGCAAAAAACAAAGATTTGTATTACGATGCGTTGGCGCAGTCCCAAGAGGGGTGGCATGAGGGGAAAGACGATCCCGTGCCCTTCATTAAGTATTTGCTTGGAACGATCCTATCCGCGTACAAGGACTTTGAAGACCGTTTTGCCCTTGTGGAAGTGAAACGCTCCGCGTTGGAAACGGTGCGCTTAGCCGCTCAAAACAAAATAGGCAGGTTCGGGAAACAAGATATTCGCGAGCTGTGCCCCTCTCTCAGCCTCAGCTCGATCGAAGGAGCGTTGCGCAAGCTTGTCGAATCGGGCGAACTCAAGAGAGAGGGCGAAGGGAAGAGCACGCGCTACGTTCGGTTGCGTTAACGATAGACGGTTTTCCCGATAAGGGGAATCGGCATAAAAAAGGAGAGGTGAAAAATGAAAAGAAGCATTCGCTTATGGATCGCGCTTGTTCTCTTGGCGGCTTTGCTGTCGATGGTATTCGTCGGCTGTACGGTTCCCGATACGCAAAAGCCTTCCGACCTTTCATCGAACGCCGACGAGCGGGAGAGGGACAACACTCCCACTTCATCAAATCCGGGCTCGGAGGTTACACCAACAACTCCAACGCAACCAACCGGCCCGGGTTCTGAAATTGAGCCAACCAACCCAAGCAATCCCGGCACAGAAATAACAAACTCAACCGAGCCAACCGATCCGGGCCCAGTTGATCCGGGCACGGGCAATGAAAACCCTCCACAAGTTACAATCACCGAAGCAGAATATAAAACAATGTTTTATGATGAACTTCCACAAACAATTGAAAATTACTTTAATGAAAATTTTGCAACAAGTAAGTTATCGAAAATATCTAATGTAGAAATTATTGATTATAATAATGCAGATGGTACTGTTTTTTATAAATGTTTAAAAAATGGTAGAACTAATATATTTAACATGATGAAATCTTCGGATTTGGTTAATGATAGTTATGAAGAAGTATATTCTAGTTTAGATAATGCAACTTTCACTTGTGATAAGGTCGCAGGTTATACCATTCAAGAAGAATCACTTGCAAATGAAATTGCAGAGTTTGCATTGCAGCAAGATGAAGTTATAAGCTTTTTAGCACAAAATGGAATTTATTCAACTTCTAATTACACAGTTTTAAATGCAACAGAATTTTATACAGGAAATAACGGTAGAGGTAATACTGATATTATTTTGAAAATAGGCGATAATATTTTAAAAATCAACATGAATGGTTCAACTGGAATATGTAATACTCAAGAAGAATATTTAAACAAGTTGAGAACAGCTTCCAATACAGCGGCAACTGTAGTTGAATTTGAGGATTATTCAGATCTTGAATCTGCAAGTGCAAGTGAAAGTTACACCTTCACTTCAAGTTATGGAAACGTTAAAGGAACAATGGTTTTTAACAACGGCATCGGTTCAATGCAATTTGAAGAAATGGGGATATAAAAACAAAATCCGTGCGAGAACGTTCGGATTCCTAAGGAGCGAAGCGACGGAATAGCGAGCAAAACTGAGTGAGGAAGCGGAAAAAGAACGAGCTTAAAGAAGAGTTTGCTAAGGGCAGGTGCGAGCGTCAGCCCGCAGGGGTTCTGCGCCGTAGGCGCCGTTTTGCAGGAATGCAAAACGAGAATCCCCGATTGGAACAAAAAGAAAAATGTCGGATATTTCCGACATTTTCTTGTTTGGTGGAGAATGTGCAAACTAAAACGAATAAGAGAAGAACCGATTGATCACGCGAACGCGTGCATATCATCAATGCCAATAGGCACTGTATATCATCAATACAAAGTATTGCATATCATCAAACCGAAGTAGAACTGTCTATGCACGGCTTGAGCCGTGATGATATACAAGGGTCAAACCCTTGATGATATACCAAACCTTGCTTTGCTTCGGTTTGGATAAAAAACAGTCTAAAGCGGGTTCGTTTTAGACTGTTTTTGGTGGAGATAAGGCGCGACGCGTTAAGAAAAGAGCACAGTGCGCTCTTTTTAGCCAAAGCGCGCGCAGAAGCTATGCTTCAAGCGGATTCGCGAGGAGCGAAGCGACGGAATAGCGAGCAAAACTGCGTGAAGAAACGGAAAAAGAACGAGCTTTAAGAAGAGTTTGCTAAGGGCAGGTGCGAGCGTCAGCCCGCAGGGGTTTTGCGCCGTAGGCGCCGTTTTGCAGGAATGCAAAACGAGAATCCCCGATTGGAACAAAAAGAAAAATGTCGGATATTTCCGACATTTTCTTGTTTGGTGGAGATAAGGGGATTCGAACCCCTGACCTATACGATGCGAACGTATCGCTCTACCAACTGAGCCATATCCCCAAGCACTTTTGTATTATAGAGCATAACGGCGGCGTTTGCAAGTGTTTTTTTGATTTTTCTGTTCGCGAAATAAAAAATGGCGTTTTTTCGTGGACTTTTCGCTTCGTTCTTGTTACAATGAAACGGTTCGATAGCGTTCGTCTCTCTCTTTCGAGGGTCGCGCCTTAATAGGAGATGTTCCTTGCTTAACCATCTCCGGAATAAAAAACAAGGAGGTCGCAAATATGGCGACGATCAAAACGTTTTTTTACGAAATCAGACTCTTACTCCGAAACATTCCTTCTCTGATCACCGCGCTCTTCGTGGCGTCGGTCGTTTCGATGAATCTTCTTGCGAATAAAAGCATCGATCTGAATTTGAGTTGGCTTGCGTTGGACTGCGGCATGATCCTTTCTTGGCTCTCGTTCCTTTTGATGGACGTCGTAACCAAGCGCTTCGGGCCGCGCGCGGCGAATGAACTCGCGATCGTGGCGCTCCTCGTCAACCTTCTTTTTTCTTTTTTCTTCATCGCGGCGTCCTTTATTCCGGGAACGTGGTCGATGAGTTACGTAAAGGTGGCGGGCGGGCCCGAGATGATCAACGACGCGTTGGACGGAACGTTCCGTTCGGCGTGGTACGTGATCTTCGGCAGTTCGGTCGCGTTCGCTTCGTCCGCCGTCGTCAACAACGGGCTGAACTCGCTGTTTTCGCGCTTGATCGGAAAGGATAATTTCCTCGCGTTTTCGGCGAGCTCCTATCTTTCCACGTTGATCGGGCAATTCGCGGATAACTTGATCTTCGCGTTTATCGTCAGCTATCATTTCTTCGGTTGGACGCCCCTGCAATGCGTGATGTGCGCGGTCACGGGCGCGGTTGCGGAACTCCTGTTTGAAATCGTTTTCTCGCCCGTCGGATACCGCGTCGTGCGAAGAATGGAAAAGGATAGGGTCGGGCAGGCGTATTTGGATTACAGAGCCGAACGCGCGGCTTTGAAGGAGGTTTCGGCATGAAACTCGTTTTGACGGGCGCGTCGGGCGGCATCGGTCGCGTGATCGCGGAAAAGTTTTTGAGAGAGGGGTTCGAAGTCGTCGGGATCGACGTTAAGGCGTCTTCGATTTCCGATCCGCATTATACCCATTTGCAAGCGGACGTTCGGGGCGAGCTCCCGAAGATCGAGGACGTAAACGTCCTGATCACCGCCGCGGGCATTCAACTGCCCGAAGAGGACGCGATCGACGTAAACCTGAAAGGCGTCGTAAACGCCGTGGAAACCTATGCGTTTCAGCCCTCGATCCGCTCGGTTTTGAACGTCGCTTCGGCAAGCGCGAGAAACGGTGCGGAATTTCCGTTGTACGTCGCGAGCAAAGCGGCGGTCGTCGGCTACACGAAAAACGCCGCGCTTCGCCTGTCTTCCTTCGGCGCGACCTGCAATTCACTTTCCCCGGGCGGCGTTTTGACCTCGTCCAATGATCCTGTGATTAAGGACGAAGCGTTGTTTTCACAAGCGCTTGCGGAAAGCCTGCTCGGCAAATGGGCGGCGCCCGAAGAGATCGCGGAATGGGCGTTCTTCCTAACCGTCGTAAACAAGAGCATGACGGGCGAGGACGTCCTCGTCGATAACGGCGAGATGCTGAAATCCAATTTCGTTTGGCCCAAATAAAACCGTTTTCTGTGTTTTTTTGATTTAGAATCCGATCAAAAGTAAAACGAGTAAAAAAACAGAGGTCGTCAAATGAGTTGACGACCTTTTATTATTATACGGTTTTTATTGGTCTTACAAGCAAAAACCCTAAGCGGAGCCACAGAAAAAGACAAGGCGGCTTCCTTTAAAAGTCAGCCGCCTTGCCGGAAAGGGGGAGGGAATAAGGAGAAGTCTAATGAAAGTTGATGGGCGTTTTACGCGTTCATTCTCGCGCCTCTGCCGCCCATACCGCCGGGGTTTCCGCCCATGCCGCCCATGCCGCCGTTCGGGTTTCCGCCCATACCGCCGCCCATACCGCCCGAAGAAGAGGTCGATGCGGTAACGGTCGTGCTGCTGTTCCCGCAGGTCAGCGTATAGGTCGATCCGTTTTGGAGAGCGGGCGTGCTGATCAAAACGTTCGAAGCGGTCTTGGGAGAAGTGAAGGAAGCGATCACGTTGCCGGAAGCGTCCTTTAAGGTAACGGTTTGCCCCGCCGAAAGGCTGACGTTCGCGCTGATCCGAACTTGCGTGCCGCCGACGGGATCCATCGATTCGCGGCAGGTCGCGATGACTGTTCCGCCGTTCACCGCCGTTCCGTTTTCGCTGTCGATCGCGGAGTTGCCGCCGTTCGAGGGACCGAATACGGTAACGGTGCCGCCCGAGATCAAGAGCGTTCCGTTGCTGTCTACGCCGTCGCCTTGGCAGTTGACGGTCAACTCGCCGTCCGAAATCAGGATATAGTAGGAGTAATTTTTCAGGTCGCTGTTCGCGGCGTTAACGCCGTCGTCTGTTGCGGAAACGTTCACCGTACCGCCCGTGATCTCCACCGCGCCGCCTTCGATTCCTTCGTAGCTCTTTTGGATCGTGATTGATCCGCCCGTGATCTTGGTCAGGTATTCGGCGTGAATGCCGTCGTCGCCGGAAGCGATCGTAAAGGTGCCGCCCGTGATCAAAACGTTGCCTTTGCTATGGAGCGCGTCGTCGTTCGAGTTTAAAGAGAAGGTTCCGCCGGTAATGACGATCGCGTAATTCTCGTCGAAGGTCGCCGCGTAATCCGTTTCGTTGCCTTCTTCGTCTTCCAGCGTTATGCCCGCCGCTTTCAGCGCTTTGCCGTCCGCCGCGTCCGAAGATCTTTCGGTAACGGTAGCGGGCGCGCCGCCGTTCGTCGTGACCTCGATTCGGTCGTTTTCGCCGTTCGCGATATAAAGCAGGCTGTTTGCGGCGATCCCGTCGTCGCCCGCGGTCACGGTCAACGAGCTGTTTTCAATATAGATAACGCCCGCGTTTTTATCCGCCGCGTAGGCGAGGGCTTCTTCGTCCGTTTCGGGTTCGATGTCGGTCTTAACGCCGTCGTTCCCGGCGGTCACGGTCAGGTTCGCGCCTTTCAGATAGATCAAATTGTCCGCTTTTACGCCGTTTTTGACCGCGCTGACCGTGATCGTTGCGTCGAGGACGGTCAAACTGTCTTTGACCTTGATGCCGTTTGCGTCTTCGCCGACCGCCTGCACGGTCAACGTTCCTTTTCCGTTGATCGTCAGCGAGCATTTTTTCGCTTGAAGCGCCGCGCCGTCGCCGTCTTCGGCGGTGTCGCCGACCGAGTCGGAGAGAAGGTTTTCCGTTCCGTCCGCGATCGTCAAAATGCGAAGGGAATCGCTCTTGTTAAAGGTGATCGCCGCGGTCGTTTGGGAGTCGAGTGTGCGGATCGTCGCGCCGGAAAGAACGATCCGAACCGTTCCTTCTACGTTTTTGTCAACTTGCACCGATCCGTTCAGCGTGCCCGAAAGGACGTAGGTGCCCGCCGCTTTGATCGTCAAAACGCCGTTCTTAAACGTAGTGTTTTCGGGGGCGTTGTCCTTGGTCAGGGTATTGAGGTCGATCGTTACGGCGTTCGCCGGGATTTCCGCCGTTTGCTCTTCGGTTAGGGCTGTCAAGGCGCTTACGTCGTAATCCGCCGCGCTCGTTTGGCTTTCGGCGATCGAAACGGTCGTCGTGCTTTGCGTTCCGCCGTTTGCGCCGGGTGCGCCGCCGTTTTGCGCGGGTTGCCCGTTTTGTCCCGAGGGGGGCGTGGGCTGTTCGGAGCCGGATTGCGTCGTTCCGGTTTCGCCCGATTGCGTCGTTTCGGTGTCTTGGGAGATCCTCTCCAACAAAGAGGCGTCGATGTCCGAACAAGCCGCCGCGAACACGCTTACGATGACGAGAATTGCAATGATTAAAACGATTTTTTTCTTCATGGTGAGAACCTCCTTTTCGGTTTTTCCGCTCACAGTATGAAGCCCGAAGCTTAAATCGAACTTAAAAATCAAAAGTTTTTCAAAAATTTTTCGGATTTTTTTGTGTGCGCGATCAGCGCGTGCGCAGGCGCCGCTTTACTTTACGCGCAAAAGATGGTATGCTGTGCGTATGGAAAAACTTTCGCGCGAAACGTTTGAAAAACTCGTGGCTTGGTACGAGGAAAATAAGAGGGATCTGCCTTGGAGAAAGGAAGTTTCTCCGTATAGGACTTGGATTTCCGAGATCATGCTCCAACAAACGCGCGTGACGGCGGCGATCCCCTATTTCGAAAGGTGGATGCGGTTGTTTCCGACCGTTTTCGATCTCGCGGCAGCGAGCGAAGAGAGCGTTTTGAAAGCGTGGGAAGGGCTCGGTTATTACAGCCGCGCAAGAAATTTGCATCGGGCGGCGAAGATCGTTGCGGAGAAGTTCGGAGGAGAGCTCCCGCGTGATAAGAAAGAACTGCGCGCGCTTCCCGGGATCGGGGATTACACGGTCGGCGCGATCCTTTCGATCGCATGCGGAGAAAAAGAACCCGCCGTCGACGGAAACGTGTTGCGCGTGATCTCGCGCCTGACCGAGGACGATTCCGATCTTTCGAAACCCGCCGCGCGAGCTTCGGTTGCGGACGCACTTCGCGAGGTCATGGAAGAGGGGAAGGAATCCTCGTTTACCCAGTCGCTGTTCGAGCTCGGCGCGCTGATCTGCCTGCCGGACGTCGCCTATCGTTGCGAGGCGTGTCCGATCGCCGCGGATTGCCGCGCTTTCCGAAACGGAACGCAAGCGAAATTTCCGGTAAGATCCGAAAAAAAAGAAAAAAGAACGGAGCGGTTGACCGTCTTTCTTTTGCGCGTCGGAGATCTCGTCGCCGTTCGGCAAAGACCCGAAACGGGGTTGCTCGCAAAGCTTTTCGAATTCCCGAACGTCAAGGGCGAATTGAGCGAAAAAGAAGCGGAAGCGCTCGTCGGCGCGAAGGTCAAGAAACTGCCCCGTTTTTCCCACGTTTTTACGCACGTCGTTTGGGAAATGACAGGGTACGAAGCCGTTCTTCCCGCGCCGATCGAAGAAAAAGGGATGCGCTTCGTATCCCCGTCCGAGTTAAACGAAACGTATCCCTTGCCGTCCGCGTTTGCGAACTACAAAAAACTTCTTTAAATCAGCCGATCATCGGCACTTTTACGACGACCTTTTCCACGCGGCTTCCGTCGCCCTGTTGCGGACGGTGCGCGTCCTCGGGGAAGACGATTACGAAATCGCCGTCCGTCATCGTCAAAAGATCCACTTCACCGCGATAAAACGCAACGTCCTTTTCTTCGAATTTATCTTCGTACATTTCCTGCGTGGAAACGTCCGCCACGCCGAAAAGTTCTTTGCCTTTCAGCACGCATTGGATATCGATGAATTTCTTATGCGCCTCGATTTTGCAGTTTTCCGCGCTCTTCGAATCGTAGCTTTGCACGAGGGCGAACGCGCCGCCTTCGAGCTCGTAGCGACCGACTTCCTTTTTCTCCTTCATCGCTTCTTTCAAAAAAGCGAAAGCAAAAGGGAATAAGGGGTGAACGTTTTCGTACAGTTTCGCGTATAAAAGGTTATCTTTGATCATAAGTTTCTCCTTGTTTTTTTTGTTTTCGATAAAAAGAAAAACGCTCGAAATATCCGAGCGTATAGCGCTTATTTATCGAGCAGTTTTTTTAAGACTTTTCCGTAGCCGCCGCTCCCGTGGCGAATGCATCTAGAAATGCGGCTGAGCGTTGCGGATGAAACGCTCGTTTCCTCGTTGATCTTGCTGTACGTTCCGCCTTCCAAAAAAAGCCTTGCCGCATCCAATCTTTGCGCCAATTGCTCGTACTCGTTATACGTGCAAAGGTCTTCGAGAAGCAGCGCGAAATCGTCCGCGTTGTCGATTTTGGCGAAAACTTCGCAAAGATATTTTTTTTGTGCTTCTTTTTTATCTTCTTGCGTCATAAGCCCTCCGCGCTTTATTTCACGCTATAATGCATTAAAGCGTCAAACATATTATATCGCGCCGCGAACGCAAAATCAATCCCTTTTTTTCTTAAAACCCGCCTCGTTTTTCCTTTTCTTCCGTCGATCGGATTCCCTTTTGGGAAATCGCTTATTTTGCTTGCCTTGGACGGAAAATATGTAGTATATTTAGATATACGCTTTAAAAACGCGCGGTCGTATTCGGCGCGTGCGTTTGCCTGCGTGATAAAAAGGAGGAAGCATGAGATCCGGAAGAGGCAAATGTCCGCAATGTAAAGAGATCATCGTGGTCGACCTTGACCAACCCGAGATCCGTTGCCCGTATTGTAACGCGCTCTTGAAAAAGAGTTCGAAATCGGCGGCGGAATTGAAGGCAGAGGAAGAGGCGAAGCTCGCAGCCGCTCTCGCGGAAGAGAAGGCGAGAAAGGAAGCCGAAGAGGCGGAAAAGGCGCGCTTGCTTGCCGAAGAAAAGGAGAAAGAAGAAGCCCTTGCCGCCGAGCAAGCGGCGGAAGCATCTCCCGAAGAGGACGCGGACGAAGCCGCGTTCGGCGCGGACGCTTTGAGAAAAGAAGCGTTGATGGCGGCAAACGAAATCTCGGACGAAGAGCTTGCGATGATGGACGAAACGTTGCCCGAGGAACAAAGCGCGGAAGCGCCCGAGGAGAGTAAGGAAGCCGAAGAAACGGCGAGCGAAACGCCCGCGGAAGAAGCTCCTGCGGAAGAAGCGCCCGTTGAGGAAGCGCCCGCAGAGGAATCCGCTCCCGAGGACGAGATCTCCGAAGAAGAGTTAGCCGCCGGCGATATCCCCGAGGAAAACGTTCCCGCGGAAGAGCCGGTTGCGGAAGAAGCACCCGTTGAAGAGCCTGTTGCGGAGGAAACTCCCGCGGAAGAGCCCGCCGTTGAAGAACCGATCGCAGAAGCTGTTCCCGCGGAAGAGATCCCCGAGGAAGAGGCGCCCGCCGCAGAGGAAACCGCGCCCGAAGAAGCCGCGGACGAAATAGACGAATCCCTTCTCGCGGATATTCCCGACGCGGTCGTGGGCGAAGAAGCGCCCGCGGAAGAAGAACCCGCGGAAGCGCCTGCCGAAGAAGCGGATGAAGGCTCCGATCTGATCTCGGAAGAAGCGCCCGAAGAAACCGCGGCGCCCGTAAACGAAAACGAAACGACGGTTTTCAGTTCGATCGCCATGGAGGACGACGAACCCGCCGAGAAAGAGGAAGAAGGCACGACGACGGGCTACACCGTTTTGGATGATTCGGACGATACCGATCTTTCCGAAAAGGGAGAGCTTATGCTCGAAGACGACGGTTCTTCGTTTGATGACGATATCCCCGAAGGCATGGTAGGCGAAGAAGCGCCCGCGGAAGAAGAACCCGCGGAAAAAGCGCCGCTCGAACCCGTCAGACCCGCCGGTGCAGATGCGGGATTGTTCGATGACGCCCAGCCGCAGGAAGAAGCGCCTGCGGAAAACACCCCGCTTGAACCCGCGCACCTTGCGTCGGACGACGCGGCATTGTTTGACGACGAAACGCCCGCGTTCCTTTCCGGCGGCGAAAGCGCGCCGCTCGAACTCGACGACGCGGTTTTGCCGACCGAGCCGACCGAGCCGACCGCGGCTCCCAAGGCCGCCGAGCCCGCACCCGCGTCGGTCGAACCCGCGCAAAAGAAAGAAGCGGACGCGAGCGCGCCGAAGGTTTTCGGCAAAAAAGCGGAAGAAGTGAATGAAAAGCCGGAGAAGCCGGGGAAAGAGAAGCCGCCGAAGCCCGAAAAACCCGAAAAGGTTAAAAAGAAGGATAAGGCCGCCGAAGATGCTCCGGCGTATACGGACGAGGATATGGCGTTTGCCGCAAGCCTGTCCGATCTCGGAAGCAGAAAATATATCGCGCCGAAATCGGAAGGGGCAAAAAAAGCCATCCGATACGTTGCCGCGCAAGAAGAGCGCGCGAAAAAACAGAAAAAAGCCGATCGTAACCAAGAAGTTGCGACGGAGGGAGGGAAAACTATGAGTAATATTTACAAAAAACCGATTGCGCTTCTTATGATGTTGCTTTCGATCGCAGGTGCTTTGTTCTTCCTTGCATACGGGATCTTTATCACGCGTTGGGCGGATATCGGTGCCGCGGCGATGGTGGAAGGAAAGATCACTGCGGAATTGATCTACGGAACGCCGACGCTTCTCGGACAGTTGCCCAAAGAGTGGCTCTCGTTCGTTGAGATGTTGCCGGTCTTCGGCGAGGATTATTTCCTGCAATACGCAACGATCGGGTTCTGCGGAATCGTCGGCGTGATCTCGATCCTCGGATTGACCGGAAAGAAAGGAAAGCTCGGCTTCTTGTTCGTCCTTTTGGCGGACGTCGTGTTCTGCTTGAACACGATCTGGTCGATGCACGGCGGCAATCCCTATTTCTTCAAGATGGAAAAGATGCCCGAGCTGCTCACGGAGTACGCCACTTACATCAATTACGGCATCTACGGCTTGCTGTTTATCGCGGGAATTTTCTTCCTCGGTTCCCTTGCTTCCGGTTCCTCGGAGTACGGAACGACGATCGGAACGGGCATTCTCCCGATCCTCTACATGGCGCTTCTCGTTGCCGGTTACGTAGCGGTTCTCGTCCTGCCCGGCATGATGAAGATCACGATCACCGCAACGATCATTCGTTACGCGATCTTCGGCGTTTGGGGCTTGACCTTGCTGTTGACCTTCGTCGGCGTGCATAACAGTTCCACCTCCCGCGGCGTAAACGGTTGGTTGACCTGGGGCCTTTTGAGCGTTGTCGTTCTGTGCTATGCGGCGGACGTCGTTATTTCCTACGTCGGCAAAGACCTTGACACGACGAACCTCGTGACCCTCTTTACCGCGATCGCTCCGGGAATCCCGCTCCTGCCGCTCGCAAGCTTTACGGCTTCCGATCTTTTCAGGGCGTAATAAAAGCAAAACGGGCGGCGGAGATCCCGTCGCCCGAAAAAGGCATTTTACATGGAACGAATCGAAAAACGCGACAACGAATTTATAACGACGTATCGTTCGTATATCAAGCGCGAAGGCGCGGATAAACTTCTCGATTATCTTTTGACGAAATCGGATTTCTTTACGGCTCCGGCGTCTTCCCGTTTTCATTACGATTTCGAAGGCGGGCTTTGCGCGCACAGTTTGAACGTCTTTTATCGTTTGGTCAAATTGCTCGAAGGCGAATACGGAGAGGCTTGGAAAGAAAAGTACAATCCCGAATCCGTTGCGATCATCGGGCTTTTGCACGACGTCTGTAAGACGAATTATTATAAGGTTTCGTATCGCAACGTAAAGAACGAAGAAACGAACGCTTGGGAAAAGAAGCCCTTTTATTCGGTAGAGGATGAGCTTCCGTACGGGCACGGCGAAAAATCCGTTTATATCATCAGCGGGTTTATGCGCCTGACGAGGGAAGAGGCGATGGCGATCAACTGGCATATGGGCGGCTTCGACGACAGGGTTCGCGGCGGCAGTTTTACGGTCGGGCAAGCTTATTATAAGTATCCCCTTGCCGCGCTTGCGCACAGCGCTGATTTTCTCGCGACTTACTTGGACGAGGCGGAAGAGGGCGAACAATGATTCTCGTAAACGGAAAAGAGGCTTCCGAGGTGGAAAGCGAAAAACAATATCGGATCATTGACGCGCATTGCCATATCTATCCGGAAAAAATCGCGGCGAAAGCCGTTGCGGCGATCGGCAGATTTTACGGAAAAGATATGCGGGGCGACGGAACGACCGACTCTCTCGTGAAAGCGGGCGCGTCGATCGGCGTGGAAAAGTACGTCGTCCATTCGACGGCGACTACCGTGCACCAGGTCCGCGCGATCAACGACTATATCTATTCCGAGATGCAGCGCCACCCCGAATTCATCGGGTTTATGACGCTTCATAACGAGATGGAAGAAGCGGATATCGAAAAGGAAGTCGAGCTTGCGTTATCTCGCGGTATGAAGGGCGTTAAGCTCCATCCGGACTTTCAAAAATTCAATATCGACGACGCGGAAAATATTTACCGCGTAACGTCGGGAAAGCTTCCGATCCTCTTTCATATGGGGGATAAGCGTTACGACTATTCCTCGCCGAATCGGTTGGAAAAGATGGCGAAGAAATATCCCGATCAGGTCTTTATCGGCGCGCATTTCGGAGGCTATTCGGTTTGGGACAGGGTCGGTTGTTTGAAAGACCTTCCGAACGTTTGGTTCGACACGTGTTCGTCCCTCGCGTTTTTGGATAAGTCCCGCGCCGCCGATCTGATTCACTCGTTCGGATACGAAAGATATCTGTTCGGAACGGATTTCCCGATGTGGGATCATAAAGAAGAACTCGAACGTTTCCTCGCGCTTCCTTTGACGGAAGAAGAGCGGGAAGCGATCCTATATAACAATGCCGCCCGCCTTCTCGGCGTCGCGGACGAAAAATAAAATAACCGCTTCGGCGGAATAAACGAAGGTGTAACTATGATCGATTTGCAACTTATCAGGAAAGACCCGGAAAGCGTAAAAGCCGCCCTTTTGAAAAAGGGTGCCGTCGTGGATTTTACGGAGCTCCTCGAATGGGATAAAGAGCGCCGTGCCATGATTCAAAAGGTGGAGGAGAATAAAGCGAAACGAAATAAAGTCAGCGGCGAGATCCCCCTTTACAAGAAACAGGGAAAGGATACTTCGGCGATCTTCGAAGAGATGCGCAAGCTCGGCGACGAGATCTCCGAACTCGATAAAAAGATCACGGATACGGAAGCGAAGATGAACGATTTCATCGCGCGTCTTCCCAACCTTCCGGACGAGGACGTCGTTGCCGGTGAAAAGGAGAATAACGAAGTCGTCCGCATCGTCGGAAAGAAACCCGAATTCGATTTCGAACCCAAAAATCACGTCGACCTTTGCACCGATCTCGGGCTTGTCGATTACGAACGCGGCGTCAAACTCGCGGGCGGCGGCTATTGGATCTATCGCAATATGGGCGCGCGCCTCGAATGGGCGCT
>DBVY01000053.1 GCA_002308575.1 Christensenella sp. UBA1252 | reverse complement strand
ATGATCGAGCCGGAGATCGCGTTCGCCGACCTCAAAGACAATATGGCGCTCGTGGAAGATCTTTTGAAGTTCTGCGTTCGCTACACGATGGAGCGTTGCACGCAGGATATCGAATTTTTGAACAAGTTCGTGGATAAAGACCTCGTAAACAGGCTGAACAAAATGCTCGACCTCAAATTCAAAGAGGTTAAGTACACGGACGCGATCAAGATCCTGCAAGAATGCGGCGAGAAGTTCGACTATCCCGTTTATTGGGGATGCGATCTGCAATCCGAGCACGAGCGCTATCTGACCGAAAAATATTTTAAGCGCCCGATCTTCCTGACCGATTACCCGAAGGACATCAAGGCGTTCTATATGCGCATGAACGACGACGGAAAAACCGTTGCGGCGATGGATCTTTTGGTTCCCGGGATCGGCGAGCTCGTAGGCGGCAGCCAAAGGGAAGAAAGGCTCGATTACCTCGACAAGAGAATGGAAGAACTCGGACTGAAACAGGAAGACTATTGGTGGTACAGAAACCTTCGCATTTACGGCGGCACGAAGCACAGCGGCTTCGGAATCGGCTTCGAAAGGCTCGTGATGTACGTAACGGGGATCTCCAACATCCGCGACGTTCTGCCCTTCCCGCGCACCGTTAAAAACGCGGAATTCTAAACGAAACGAAATAAAAAAGGCGGCTTCAAAACCGCCTTTTTTTATGCGCGACGCGCAAGATCAATAAAACTCTTTCAGAATAAAAAGCAACGTAAAGCAGGACGACCAGTTGAAATCCACGATCGAGTGCCATTGTTTGCGCCAATCGGGCACGCGAGGCTGTTTCCCTTTTCGTTCGCAACGATAGGGGATCGTCTTATCCAACGGATCGTAAAATTCAAAGATCGTGCCCGTCTTCTTGTACCATTTCCAAATCGTGGCGAGGGTCTTCTCTCTCAACTCTTCCGCGATCTCCTCGTAGCCGTAATCTTTAAGCCCTTTGATAATGAAATAATTCAAATTCAGCCACACACCGCCGCGCCACATATCGGTTGAAAACGCAGGATGATCCTGCGAGATCGAAGCAAGCGGAACCGGCGTCCAAATCTTGGTGTCATCGGTTAGAAGTTTAACCATTTTCTCGGCTTGTTCCGTCGAAGGAATGCCGGCGAAGAGCGGGAAGAAGCTGAGCGGCGACAAAACGCGGGTCAACTCCCCCGTCGTAAGCAGTTTGTCATAATAGGCGCCCGTTTCTTCGTCCCAAAGTTCTTCGTTGATCTTATCCTTGATCCGATCCGCCACGCGTTGCCATTTTTCCGCGCGCGTAGAGTCGCCGAGCTCCGCGAAGATCAAGGAAAGGTAATGGGCGTCGTGCACGGCAAAAGCGGAGAAATCGATCGCGTCCATCTCGTCGTCGAAATCGAAACGCGGGCTGTTATCCAATCCCGATTCGCCGCATCTGCAATTCAATTGATCGGGTTCGGTAAGCCACTCCAAGAGCCCGTTCCCGTTATTGTCGCGATGTTCCATATCCCAAGTCAGATACTTTTCGAGAACGTCCGTGTATTTGGCAAGGAAATCGCGGTCACCCGTTTTCTTATAGACTTCCCAAACGCCCCAAGCCAACACTTGCGGCTGTGTCACGTCCGAGCATTCGTTCGGCGCCATCAGATGGGGGATAAATCCGTCGGGATGCGCTTGTTCCAGAACGGCGCGCAGGCAATCCTTCGCCATTTCGGGGTTATAATTCACCATCGCAAGGGAGTGGAAAACGCTGTCCCACAGCCACATATGGCGATGCGGTACGCGATTCGGCGTCGTCCAACGGCAGGGAATGGTTCCTTGGGGGGAATGGACGTTTACCTTGTTGACGGATAACGCCTTGTAGTACAGTTTTTCGTATTTGCGATCTTTGCACTTGGGCATTTTTTCGAAATAAGCGTAACGCGCGGCTTTCAGCGCCTCGAGATCCGCATTCTTCAACGTTTCGCACACGCCCGCACGCGCTCCTTCGATAGAGAATGCGTGATAAATGGCGATCTTGTAGCCGCGATCCGTTTTCTCCCAAGCGACGCCGATACGGTCGAACTTCGTGCCGTAAACGTCAATGCCCCAGGTAACGAAATATTGCAATCCCTTCTCGCCCTTTAAAACGGGCAGCTCGGGTGCATAGGCAATCAAGGCGTCCTCGCCGACGAAGGTCACGAAAAAATCGCCCTGCTCGGTTTCCGCGTCGATCATATCGCCCGTAATTGCGCGGAAGCGCACTTTGCCTTTGAGCGGAAAGGCGATCTTCACCCATTCGCGAAGCTCAAATCGAAGTTCTCCCTTCTTCCGGGTCAGCGTCGCGACAAAATCGTCGTAGTAACGCGTGATACCGTCCAAACCGGAAAACGCGAATAATTGTCCATAACCCCAAACGTCGTTCAGTTTCATTTCTGCTCCCATCAAAGCCGTCCGTTTCTCGGTCGGCTCAAAGTGCGATCTCCCGCGTTTTCACGCGTCCGAAACGCATTTGCGACCATTATAACACAAGCCGTTCGGGAAGACAAACGGTTGCACGCCGAAAATAGTTTTAAATAAACATATTTAAAATTTGACAACTCCCTTTTAAGTCTATATAATGATGGTACAGTTCAGGAAGCTTATTGCATAAAAATTCAAAAACATTTGTTTTAAGGAGGTTCGAAATGAAACGGATCAAAGCGGTGTTTACTTTAGTTTTTGCGATAACAATGGCGTTAGCCCTTGCCTCGGCGTTCCTTGCGCCTGCGCTTGCCGCGCCTACCGAGATTGCATCCGCGCAAACCTCGTCCGAAGAAGACGATTTCCATATCTATCAGCAAACCGATTCGAAGTGGGCCAAATACTCCTACGGATCGGGCGCATCGCTTGCCAACAATCTTCGCAATAAAGGTTGCGGCGTTTTTTCCACGATCAACGCCGTTGAATACTTAACCGGCAATTTCATCAACCCCAAGACCTTTGCGGATTGGGCGATGAAAACGGGTCAATACTGCAAGAACGTCGGATCCTATAACACGATCGCGAAGAATTCCGTCAGCAAATTCGGCAAAACGTACGGATATGAATTGGATGAATACTACAAGTTCAGCGCGCACGTTTCTCTGAAAAGCGACGGCACGCCCAAAACGAAAAGCGGGATGAAGACGATTTGGACGCACCTTACCGAAAAATTGTCCGACGGCGACACTTGCGTTTCTTTGGTTAAAGGACACTTTATCGCGATCGTCGATTATGACGAAGACACCGATAAAGTTTTGATCCTCGACTCTGCCGCAAGCACTTCAAGAGGAACCAGCTCCTCGCCTTCGTCCACCAAAAACTGGAAGACGATGGAAGAGCTTTGGGGCGGATCGATGAAAGGAAAAGCGAAACTCAAACTCAGAGAAATGTTTACCTTCCTGAAAGCTTCGGAAGATGAAGATTTTATCGTTTCCGTTGAAGACGCCATCGATTGGGCGATCAAGACCGCCAACGACAATTCTCACGGTTACAGCACCGTAAAACGCACCGGCCCCGACTACGATTGCTCGTCCTTTATCTGCACCGCGTTCAACAAGGGAGGCGGCTTTGACATCAGTTGCACCTTGACCACGAGAACGATGTTGAACGCATTCAAGACCGCGAATTTCGACGTCTACACCAAAGCGCAGGCAGGCACCTTGCAAAGAGGCGATATCCTTTTGAAACCCGGTTATTCCGCGGAATTGTATATCGGAAACGATCAATGCGTCGCCGCTTTCGGCAACTATGACGGCAAGACCGGTGACAGCTCGGGCAAAGAGATCCAAGTCAGAAACAAATCCGGTTGCAACCTGTTGAAGAACAAAACCTATACGTACGTCATTCGTTACTGACCCGAAGCCGCCTACCGGGCGGACGATAAACAAAACGAAAAAAAATGACGCCGAGTTTCCTCGACGTCATTTTCAATATTTGCATATATCCCTACAAAAGGTCTGTCTTTTTCTCTCCTCTTCTCATTTAAAACAAGGTCTGCCGTCACGGCGACCGGAAAAACTACATAAAGATATATTTCTTCAAAATGAAGATAACGACCACAAGGAGAGTTACGCAAGCAACAATAATCAAAATGTCCATGCGTCCACCTCCTTATATGATTTTAAAACGGGTGCCGTCCGATCGCAAGCATTCTTTTTACACCCGTAAAAGATTCTCTCTGATTACGTTTTTTCACGCCCTCCTACCGCGAGCTTTACGCAATTATAACCTCCGTCGTAATATCCCTGCTCTTTCAAACCTTCGATCCGATCCAAAATATGCGGCAGAATTTCTTTATCTTCGATCAGTCGATCAAGCGCTTCGTTCATTCGCTTGGGCGTTAAATATTCCAGCGCGGAATCACCGAATTCGCGCCCGTGGAACGCGCCGTATACCTCGTGTCCGCCGATATGTTTCATAAAGATCTTGGGGATCGGGTAATAGGAAAGTTCGCTCGGTTTGGTGATCAAGAGATCGCAAACGGGCATTAAAAGGTTTGTGGAATAGACGGCTTTGAAGATGTCTTCGTTCATAATCGCGTAGACGCCTTCCGCCTCTCCCTCGCGGATCTCGTTTACGAAATCTTTGAATTCATCGTAGGCGTTAAAGTAGGTCTTGCATTCAAGGTCGCCGACGTCGGCGATCATTTTTTCGTAAACGTCCTTATGATCACCGAAATTGATAAAGAGCGAAACTTTCTTCTCTTTGACGAGAGGCATCAAATGTCGCCCCAACGATGCGAAAAAGTCAAAACCGGCGCCCGCGCCGCCGACCGTCATCAAAATACGGAGCGGTTTTCCTTCGCCAATGCGCGCGCGGCGAAGATCGTTATCCTCTTTCAAGCGGTACAACAATTCGTGATCCACGTAACAACCGACCTCTTTGATCTCCCTTTCCGGCAATCCTTTCAACGGCTTTTTGTCAAAGCCTTCCAGCGTTTTATACCCTAAATACGCAAAAGAGGTTTGTACGGCGTGGATCGCCCCTTCGGAAAGGTGCAAACCCATCGGCCAGTTATCGGGGATCGCGTTTACGACGTGCGTCATTCCGGCATGCACGGCGCCCTGCGAGGGCCAAACGTGCGTTGCGATATAGGGAATATCCTTCGGAATGTTTTTAAAGATCGGAACGAGCAATTCGCTGTTCTTTTGATCCTTCGCGTTATAGGAGATTTTTTTGAATCCTTCGCTGTTTAAGGGTTCCCAAAACAAGTGGTTGAAGATCGGGTCTTTTTGGGAAAGACGGGAGGCAAAAGAATACATTTCGTTCTGCTCTCGGATCATTTTGGAACCCGTTGCGTCAAAGGACGCAAGATCGAGCCAATAGGGCTTATAGCCGAGTGCCGCCGCGCAGGATGCCATCGCGATCGAGATGCGGTAATGACCGAATCCCATGCGAATATTTCCGACGATGAGCGCCTTTTCGTCAAAGGGCTCGTTTTCTTCGCCGAAGACGATGTTCTGCGCGCCGAGGAAGGATAATGTTTCGATCGGACGGAACGCGAGTTTATAATCGCGATCAGAGTCGTCGCCGTATTTTTTCAAAAACTTCGCTTTGCTCTTTTCGGCGGATTTTACGGTTTTTTCGCTCATTTCGTTTCCGAAGATGACTTTCGAACGATCGATCATATAAATTCTCCTCTTTCTTTATCGTACACGATTTCGTGCGCCTTGCCGTCCGCCTCGTAGCGAATCAAAATGCGTTTCCCTTTTCGCTCGAACGAATGCACGCTCGCATGGCGAAACAGTTCGAACGCTTTCTTCATTTTTTCTTTTGCCGCCTCGCCGTACGTTTTGACGTTATCCGACGTCATCAAAACACTGCCGAACAGCGCGTTAATCGTCAACAAGGCGGTCTTCGTCTTTTCTTTGAGTTTTAAATTTTCATCGCGAAGCAAAAACACGTCCGGATCGTTTCCGAAGAACCTGCCGTTCAGGAAACTGCGATAGATCGTGTTTTGCACCGTGGTCTTGGTCGAAGGACGTTCGCGGTGGAAAAAGCGCATATAGAACGCGTCGTCAAAGGACAAGGAAACGTCCGGTCCGACGCGCATATACTCGAATTTACCCGCCGCGTTGGAAAGCGTCGCGCCGCACCCGAGGATTAAGCGATCGGGCAGGCATTTTCGAAGGAACCGATAGGCGCTTTCCGCCGCTTGACTCCGCGTTTTTCCCTCGTAAGAAGGAAGGTTTGCCGCATATAAAAAGTCTAATTTAAAGAAATCGAACCCCATATCCGAATAATGCTTTAAGCATTTTTCGATATAGGCGAGCACTTCTGCGTTTTCGAGATCGAGCGCGTAAAACCCGCTCCAATTCGACCCGCATTTGATAAGCATGCCCCTTTCGTCCTTCTTGAACCAATCCTTGCGCTCTTTGAATAAGTCGCTCTCCGCTTCCGCCACGAAAGGCGCGAGCCAGAGCCCCGCTTTGAGCCCGCGGCTATGGATCGTTTCCACGATCGGCGTCAAACCGTTCGGGAATTTATCGGGATCGACCGAAAGCCAATCGCCGACCTTCGTTTCGAATCCGTCGTCGATCTGAAAGAGATCGAACGTGTCGTCCAAAGCGTCGAGATCACGGAGAAGGATCTCTTCGTTTACGTTTTGATAATAGTTATACCAAGACGTGTAACCGAAGATCTTTTCGATTTTTCGCATCGGATACCGTTCGTTGAACGCGGCAAGTCCGTCTTCAAACGATTCGAACAGCGAATAATTTGCGACCGTAAACGATTCCCCTGCTCGAACCAAAGCGCCTTGTACGTCCGAACGTAAGAGGATCTTTCCGCTTTCGCGCTCCGCTTCGATCACGAGATAGGCATTTTCCGCGTTTTCGTTGAACAAAAACCGCGGGCGCGCCCCCTTTTCGTAAAAGAGGTCGTAGCCGTGCAACTTTCCTTGATCGTACGGGTAAAACGTATAGTCGCCGTAGCGATCGAACGCAAAGGTATCCACGACGATCTTCGGAACTTTTTTCAAGCTCTTTTCCTTTTCGGAGAGCGTTCGCTCGAAGCTGTCCGTCCAAGATTGATAGCCGTTCAAAAAGAACAGATCGTTTTTGCCTTCCTCGCCCGAAAGGGACGCGAGGGTCTCTTCGAAGCCGAGAAGGGTTACGTCCGCCTTCGCCGTCAGAACGATTTTTCGGCGCGCGCCGACCTCTTCGACCGCAAGCGAAACGCTTTCCGTTTCGGTTTGATCAGTTGAAAAAACGGCGCCGTTTCTCGCACGATAGGTTAAAAGGAACGCGTCTTTCATTCGTCTTTTTGGGTATCCGCTTCGGCGTTTTCTTCGATCGTTTCTTCTTCGATCTCGCTCATCGCGGGATCCTCGCTTTGAACGGGGATTTCTCCTTCACCCGCCGCGATCGGTTCTTTGTTTCCGATGATCCCCATAACTCTCTTTTCGTTATACAGCATCAAGATCGCCGCGCCGATCACGCAGAAGCCGACGGCGACAAACGCCACGATCATCAACCCCAAAGAGGACGCCGTGATCTCGTTCGCGTTTCGGTTTTGCGTCGTTCCGATGATCGCAAGCGAGGTAAAGACCAGCATCGCGATCGACTGACCCCATTTCATCGCAAAGGTTCTCGCCGCAAAGAACATTCCCTCGCGGTTCTCCCCCGTTACGACGCCTTCCGCTTCCGCGACGTCAGCAACGATGGATTGCGGAATGATGCCGAGGAGAGCCATCGGAAAAGCGGCGATCACGCAGATCAAAACGCCGAACACGATGCCGGGGATCGCGGGGATCACGCGGATCAAAGCGGTCACGACGTACGCAAGCGCAAGCCCCAAGAAGCCCGCTATCGTAAGCTTTTTCTTGCCGTATTTCTTAACGAGGCCGGCGACGAAGGGATAAAACGCGGCGGAAAGAACGGTCATTCCGCCCATAAAGTACATCGTGTAACTTTCGTCGATCTCCATCGAAACTTTGACGAAAAACGGAAGACCCGTTTGGAACAGAGTCAAGCCGACCCAATACATTATATCCGAGCCGACGAACACGCGGAAATCTTTATTCTTAAACGTGGACGCCAGCGATTTGAACATATTTACGTTTGAAGGAACGGTGTCTACGAACTCTTTTTCTTTCAAAAGGAAGGTCGGGATCAACATCGCCGCGCAAGCGATGACCGCAAGCACGATAAAGCAGATCCGATAGCTCCAAGAGAAGGAAGCGCCCGCGTCGCGAAGAACGCCCGCAAACACGAACGGCGTATAGGCGAGAAGGGTTCCCGCAAAGAAGGTCAACGAGATCGCCGTGGAGATAAACATTCTGTCCTCCTGCGTCTTGCCGAATTCGGAGATCAGCGCGTTNNTTGTACGGCGTGCAGTACATCGTCATAAACAGATAGAACAGGACGATGAAGACGGAGATCCAAGCCACGTTGATTCCGCTGATCGCATTGACCGGCGCGCAGAACAAAAGCACGGTCACGATCGAGAGCGGGATCGCCGCATACTGCATAAACGGAATGCGCCTGCCTCTCTTATTCTTGCTTCTGTCCGACAAACTCGCGATCAAAGGATCGGTCACGGCGTCGAAAATACGGCTGAGCGCGGTGATCAAGCCGAGGATCGTCAAAAATCCCGCGATCACAAGACCGGGCTTGATAAATTGCGTCGCGTTCAGGGTGTCGATGTCGTTCTGCGTCGGAAGATAAAAGGTTACGAGCCAAGCGTTGATAATACCGCTGAGCATCGACCAGCCGAGTTGCCCGATCGCAAAAATGATCATTTGCTTTTTCGTTAATCGTTTCATAGGCTTTCGGAGCGATCGCTCCCCTCCTTTTTCGAATGCGTCTTACGCTTTTTTCAGCGCGGAAAGGATCAATTCTCTCAAAAGGGTCACTTCCGCTTTTTTGTTCACGAGTTCGTCCTGCTTAACGATGTTGCCTTCCGACGCGAGCTTTTTGCACAAAGACAAAAGAGAATGCGTCGTTGAATAATAGAAAAGGTCGACGTCCTTGACCGCTTTGACGGTTCCGTCTTGTAACCCTTGATTATACGCCGCAATGAAAAACTCCTTGAAGACGTCCAAATTCTCCGAATACCGATCGAGGTCTTTGACCTCTTCGGCGATACAGTACGCGTCGAATTGGCTCAAAAAGCGATAATACTCGATATGCTCGGTAAACGCTTTCAAAAAGGACGCGTAAAAAGCGGAGATCTTTTCAAAGCCGGTTCCTTCGTCGGATAGTTGGAAGTACTCCGCGCCGACCGTTTCCTGCAATTGGGTCGCGCAAGCGACGATCAGCGAAGCACGATTGGAAAAATACCGATAAAACGTCGCTTCCCCAACGCCGGAACGCTCCGCCACGTCGCGGATCTTAACCTCATAGATCGATCGCTCGAAGAAGAGGCGCGTAGCTTCCTTTACGATGTGTTTTCTTCGAATGTCTTTAAACGCCATAATTCCCTCCTTTTGCTCCGCCTTTGGCGGCAAGCCGTTTAACGATAGACCGACAGACGTTTTGATAGTCTGTCTATCATTATTTTAGCGCAATCCGCAGGCGTTGTCAATACCCGATTTTCGCAATAAAAAAAGCCTCGCGGCATTCCGAGAGAATTCCGCGAGGCAAAGAATGACGGTAACGACCTTATTTTACGTATTGATCGTAAAACGGAAGATATTTCGAGGTGTTCTTTAACATTTGGTCAAACAAGGCGCGCGCGTCTTCAAGCGACACCGCCATATTGCCCGAATTGACAAACGCCTTGAATGCGAGCTCGTAATCGCCCGTGATCGCGGCTTTCAAAGTCAACTGTTGCTCGTACACGACGCGGCGAACGAGCGCGTCCACGCCCTTCGGCAGTTTGCCCGCGCAAACGGGTTGCACGCCGCGCGGCGAGAACACCGCGTTCGTTTCAACGACGACGCCTTCGGGAAGATCGGGGATCTGCCCTTTGTTCGGCAGGTTGACGTTCGTAACGAGGGGGCGGATTCCGAGGATCGCAAGCATTTGTTTCACGCCCTCTTCGCCCGTTTCTTTGATCTCGAACTTCTCTTCGCCAGAAAGGATCTTATTCGTTTTGTCGATCCTCTTTTGCAGGTCTTCCTTTCTCCAATCCACGGTCGTCAAACCGAATTTCCAATCTTTGACGGTCTCGGGATCTTTCAAGTACCAATAGCCCGGGCAGAACTCAGCGAGGTGCCTGTCGCCCGCGGCGGCGATCACGCCGTAACGGCGGAACAGATCGAACTTGACCCTCTCCGCGCTGACGAACGTATTGTTCATCCAATGGGTGGAGCTATCCACGATGTAGCCGTCCTTATAATGCTTTTCGACGAACTCTTTATAGACGGGCATCAAGTCCTCGTTGCGGTAATGCGCTTCGGTGATCCAAGTAAAGTGGTTGACGCCGAGCACGTTGATGTTGACTTCTTCCCTTTCGAGGAATTTGCCGTACTTCTCCTGATAGGCAAGTCCGAGGATCTTTTGCGTTCCGAAGACCTCGTGGCAGCAACCGAACGCTTTGATATCGGGATAGTAAGCGTACAGCGCGGCGGTGCAAAGCGTCATCGGGTTCGTATAGTTGATGACCCACGCGTTCGGGCAATAATCGCGAACGCCTTCCGCGAATTCCTTATACATCGGAAGGGTGCGGAGCGCGCGAACGATGCCGCCGGGGCCGACGCTGTCGCCGACCGATTGATAGACGCCGTACTTTTCCGGAAGATGCACGTCGCTCGCCATCTCGTCGAAGGTTCCGGGCAGGATCGAGATTACGACGAAGTCCGCGCCGACCAAGGCTTCTTTCAGGGTCTTGACCGCAAAGTAATGGAACTTTCCGACGACGTCCTCCCTGTCGTAAATGCCGTTTCCGATCGTTTCGTTCGCTTTCGCCGCTTCGTAATCGATATCGTACAGATAGACGTTACCGCTCATCTCCGAGGTTCTCGCAAGGTCGCTCATCAAACCGCGCGCCCAGCCTCTCGAACCGCCGCCGATATAGGCGATCTTGACGTCTTCCGCTTTTTTGCCGTTATCCACGTATTTCATAACATTCTCCTTTTGGTTTCGTAGCTTCATTATACACCCGTTTTTGCATATCCTATATATAAAAAATACCAATAAAAGCATAAAATTACATATAAATTATAAAAAATCCACTGCCGACCGTTGACAAACGGAAAAAAAGTTTTTAGGATAAGGATATGGAAAAGTTTTTGAAGATCGAGGAACTTTCGAATCCGAACAATATGGCGATGCCGAAATTGCACGCGCACCCCTATTACGAGATTTATTTTCTTTTCGAAGGAAAGCGCAGTTTCTTTTTCGATAAATCCCTCTGCGCCGTCGAAGCGCCCGTTCTGCTCGTCGTTCCGCCTTACACGATGCACAAGACCGAGGGCGGCGCGTTCCGCCGCGTCAACGTTTACGTGACGCCGAACGCCTTGGACGACTTTCAGCGCGAGCTTCTGACTTCGCTCTCCCTCTCTGTCATTAAACTGACGCCCGAACAGGAAGCGGAGCTCCTTTCCGTTCTGCGCAGGGAATCGGACGCTTCCCTCTCCGCCCCCCATTTTGCCGAGATCCAAACCGCGAAGTTTTCCTATTTTATGCTTTTATTATCCGAGATCGAAAAAGGGATCGCGCCGCATAACCGAAAAGGCGAAGAACTCGCGCCCTTGGTTTCCGCCGCCGTCCATTACCTGAACCAGAATTACGCCTCTGACGTAACCTTAGACGAGCTCTGCCACGCCCTTTTTACCTCCAAACAAACTTTGATCTATAATTTTAAAAAGCACCTTGATTTTTCGCCGATGCAGTATCTATTGAAACTTCGGCTGACGAAGGTCAAAGAACTCCTCGTAACGACAAGCGAATCGATCGAATCCATCGCCGATCAAACGGGCTTTTCCTCGGGCAATTACCTGACCTTGATCTTCAAACAAAAAGAGGGGCTTTCCCCCTCTCAATACCGCAAAGAAAACAAAGCGTTTTTCCACGGATAAGATAAAGCTTATTCGTTTTTCAGTTCAATAAGGATAGTTTCAAAGAACAATCGCTCATTTTGAAAGAACCATTTTTTGCTTGAATAACGAGTCTTAAACTTGTTATATCGTTCGGAACGGTATACCAAATCAAATAATCGGTTTTATCGCAAAGAATATTTTCAAGAAATCCGCTATACGTTTCGGGCTTTTCCGTTGATTTTTCCCAAAATTGGATATATCCAACGTCATTCCGTTCGGAGTTTATTTGATCAATAGCTATATGCAAACAGAGTTTTTTATTCTTTACGGCTTTAAGCGGAATATCATACGTTATCCCAAAATAGCTGTTATCGCTCGAACGACATTCGATCGTATTTGTTTGAGGGTCGAAAGAACCCGACGCATCCCCCGATTTGACCTCTGCAATCGGAGCATTCTCCAACATATTGCGCGTATACATTTCGAGTCTATCGTTTCGAAGTTTGGTAACAGCCTTTAAAAATCCGTCTTGCCAATTCTTTAAATCAAAGCCGCCTCGTTTTTTTATGGGCGGAGATTGCAGAAAATCAACATCTTGAACCAATAAATTCCTACTGATTCCTGCCGCATTCAACCGCTCAGCTTTCCCTTTCGTCACAAAAGCCAATAAAACGTAGTTCGCTTTTTTGACCTTATCTTTCAATATCTTCGACAGTTTTGCCAAATACAGCAACGTATTTTCATAATCATCCTCTATTTTACAAACAAAAAGAATATCTTGTTCTTCTTCCTCAAACAGTCTTTTCGTCTTCTCGGCTAAATGATTGAGTCTTGATTTTAATTCCGCCAAAGCTTCAGCATATTCCGTTTGATTTACCTCTCCTTTTTTGTCAAATAGAATATCTTTTGATTTTTTAAGATGAAATCCAATGTTAAGAGCATCTTGTTTTACCATTCCCCAAGGCAACAACGTCCAAGTGGAATCAAGCACTTTTTCCAAATTATGAAAAACGTCAAGCGCACCAATCGTATCAAAATTCATTCTCGCCCAAGACGAAATATAACTGTCAAGTTTCCGCGCAGTAAATTGTTCGATAAAAAACGATACTTCGCAATTTGTGCCTAAACTCACGATTTTCATTTCATATTCCTCCGGATAAGAGACGAGATCAGATTCTTTCTCATAAAAAACTGTCATATTGTACACAATATGTACATTTTTATTTATTGTAGTACACATTATGTACAATGTCAACAATAAACACAGTTCGGGTATTTATATGGAGATCGGGAAAAAGCTCAAAGAACTCAGATTGCAAAACGAATTAACGCAGGAAAAGCTTTCCAATATTCTCGGCATTTCCCGCGTAAATTATACTCGCTATGAAACAGACAAAGTGCGCCCCGATTACGAGAATTTGATCAAAATCGCAGATTTTTTTGACGTTAGTTTAGACGACTTATTCGACAGAAAAAGATAATTCTATTTCAGCAGGCGCACGGGACCGAACAAACCGCCCGAGAAAGAAGAGCGGTGGAATTCCCTTTCCTCGTCGATATAGCGCGTAAGCGTATTTTTCGGATATTTATCAAACTGTTTCGTGTGCTCGAATTCGTTCGCCACGCTGTTCGTTACGCGGACGACGAGTTCGTTTTTTTCTTTTAAGAGGTTTTTCGGGATCTCGATGCGATACGGCGGCGCGATCAGGACGCCGAGTGAAACGCCGTTCAAAAACGGTTCGCAGGTATAATCCGCGCGCCCGAGGTCGAGGACCGCTCGCTCGGGAATCGAAGAAAGATTGAATTCGGCTTTATACTCGCCGCTTCCCGAAAAACCGTCGCCGACGGTTTCCCGCCAGTCGCCGAGCGATACGGGGCGAAAATCTTCCTTGAACGTTTGTTTTTCGAACGCGTCCTCGCCGATCACGAAACGCTCGGTTTTTCGAAATGCCCAATCGCTTACAAGCATTTCTTCCCGCGGCACGAACGGCGCCTCGGCGGTCAGATCCGCTTCGGTAACGTACAGCGCGGAGAGTTCGCCCGAACGGAGAGTAAGCGTAAGGTCGCCCGTTTGCGGCGCAAAGATCTTTCCCGCGAACGGATCGATCCGATAATATCGTTTTCCGTTCATGCGGAGCGCGCAGGTTTTTGCTTCCGCGCTTTCGTTCATGATAAAGAATAAATCGCCGTCCGTCGTTTTGCTTTGGGCGAGCGAAAACCCTTCACCCTCGATCGTAAGAGCGGCGGAAAGCGAAGAGAAAGCGGGATCGAACGTTGCGCCCGCGATCGCGCGCGCGTTCCTTTTATCCACGCAAACGACCTTACCACCCGCACGCACGAACGCTTCGAGCGCGGTTTTCGCCTCTTCGGAAAGGAAGTTACACGGCGGGATCACGACCGCGGAATACCTTGCCCTTCCAAGCGCAAGCGCGCCTCCCTCGATCGCCGCCGAAAGGATCCCGTCCTCTCCGATCAGGTCGAACGAGATATGCTTTTCTTCGAGCCGCTTGCCGACGGAGAAATAGGATTCTTCGTCCGAAAGCGCATCCGCGCAAACGTCCCGCAAAGGGAGATACAGCGCGACGGGCACGACCCTTTCTCCGACGGAGAAAAGATAGGAAAGCCTTTCCGCGAACGCGTTGAACGCCGAAAGATCTCGGTAGCAGGCGTGCGTTTCCGAGAAATGCGGGAGTTCGCCCGTTCGGAGAAAACCCGTTCTGCCGTAAGAAAGCATCATCAAATTGAAAAGGTTGATCCCGCGCATCGCTTGGAACGCCAAGACGTAACGCATTTCCTCGAAAGTCAGCCCGTTGCCGTACACGGCGAAGGATTCGGTCAGCGCGCGCCGCCCACCCTTTTGCGCCGCCGCGGAAGAAGCAAGCCGCGGGAAAAAGCCGTTCGCGCCTTTCGAAATTTGCCCTTCCCTCGGAGGAAAGATCTGCCTGCGGATCGCGTCCACGCCGGGCACGTCCAGTTTTCCGAGCGCGCGCAGAAGATCGAAGGAGCCGCCCGTCAACGAGCCGTCCGCTTCGTCCTCCTTATCGAAATGCCCGAGATACAAAAGACCGTTTGCTTCGCACCAATCCCTTTCCGTTTGCAAATAGTTCTCCGAAAAGAGTTCGGCGCAAAGGGAGAAGAAGCGAATGCGGATCGCCCGATCCTCGTCCGTTTCCGGATCGAACAGGGCGGGCAAATGCTCCTTGATATCGGCGCCGTAGCGCTCGAAATACAGCCTTTCGATCTCAGCGCGATACGGGAAGGGGCGCGGCGCGGTCGGTTCGTCCGTAAAGACCGCGGTGATCGTTTTTCCGAAAAAGTCGCCGACCGCCTTTTTATAGGCTTCGTGCGTCAGTCGGAGGAAGACCTCGGCGCTTTCTTTTTTCGTCAGATCGGGGATATTCGCGCTGTCCCCGCCCGAATTGATTTTTTCAATATAGTATTCTTTTAAAATCGTCTTTTGCGAAAACCGTTCGCCTTCTGAAACGCGGCGTTTCCCTTCAAACGCCGCCACGGCGTCTGCCGAAGAGGCGTAAGCTTCCCCCTCGTCCAAGACGCGTTCGCGCACGTTCAGCCGCTCGCGCACAAGCGCCGGGTTTTCTTTAACGACCGCACCGCAAGCGCCGCCGGACGGCCAACCGCCCTCGTTATACAGCCAAACTTCCATACCCTTCTCTTTTGCCTTTTCGATCGCGAAACGGTAGGCGGAGAAAAAGCCGTCCGAAAGATAATCGGGCGAGAGAAGCGTCGGGTGCGCGACGGGGCGAAAAGATCGAGGAAGCGGTAACACGTAAAAGCGTTTGACGCCGAGCGACGCCATCTCCTCGATTTGACGCTCGGTTTCTTCTTCGGAAACAGGCGCGTCCCACGCCCACGCGTACACGGGCGCAAAAGAAAGAGAGGGAGAAAAAAAATCTTCCGCCGAAAAATTTCGATTCGCGCTCCCTCTCCGATCCGTCATATTATTTGAGGTTTAAAAAATCCTTGCGGTAATCCACTTTGAAAAGCTCCGCGAGCTTTACCATATCTTCGTCCTTGATCGTGTTCAAACGCGGCAGATGCGAAGTCAGCATAAAGATCTGCGCCGCCTTTTCGACCGTTTCGATCAATCCGAACGTTTCGTCCATCGTCTTGCCCGCGCCGTAAACGCCGTGGAGCGCCCAAACGACGACGCGGAATTCTTCCATCTTCTTCGCGGTCGCGACGCCGATCTCGTTCGTCCCGCAAAGCATCCAAGGGAGCACGCCGACGCCGTCCGGGAAAACCACGATGCACTCGGTGCACATCTCCCAAAGGGTGTGCGTGAATTTCGCTTCGTCGAGTTCGTGCACGTAATTCATCGCGAGCAGGTTGGTCGGGTGACAATGCATCACGACCCTGTTCGCGGGATCCTTTTTCAGGCGCGCGATATGACTCATCATATGCGCGGGAAATTCAGAGGTAAAGCGGCCGCCGTCCTTATAGCCCCAAAGAAGCTCGGCGGTCGTTCCGTCCTCCGCGATGCGAAGCACGCCGAGGTTGGTTTCGGGGTCGTCATAGACGTTTTTGAAATACTTACCCGTTCCCGTAACGATGAAGTATTTCCCCGCGAGCGGCGCGGCGTCAAACCCCGTCGGAATGCGGCGGATCACGGCTTTCGTGTCGAGATACTCTTTGACTTCCGCCTCGTCCAAAAGGTAACTGATATTGCCGCCGTTTCTCTCGTCCCAGCCGAGGCGATACATATTGGCGGTCGTTTTGCGCATCTCCGTCAAAAACGGCGCGGTCATGATATCTTTCATTATTTTCTCCCCCTTAACACGGTTTGCTCATAGCGCGCGATCTCGGAATAATAGTCGTCCGAAAGGTTTTCTCTTTTTAAGTATTCTTCCCAAACGTCCCCGAACGGCAACGTTTTAACCCGCTCTCCGAGAACCATCTGCTCGGTAAAGCGGCCTTCGTCCTGCAAGGATTTCAACGCTTGATTCGGGAGAAGCAAAGCGTACAGAAGCGCCTTTTGCATCGCGCGTTGTCCGGTGACCCAAGCGGAAATACGGTTGATCGACGCGTCGAAATAATCGAGCCCGATCAAAACCTTTTTCGTTGCGTCGTTGCGAACGATCTCTTTCGCGATCTCTTTGAGCTCGTCCTCGAACAGAACGACGTGGTCGCTGTCCCAGCGGACGGGGCGCGTTACGTGCAACGCGACTTTATCGTAAAACGCAAGAAGCGACGGAATCTTATCCGAAACGACCTCGGTCGGATGATAGTGCCCGTTATCGAGCAAACAGCAAATGCCCGCTTTTGCGGCGTAATTTTGGTAAAACTCGTTGTTTCCGACCGTGTAGCTCTCGACGCCGATACCGAAGACCTTGCTTTCCACGGCGGGGATCACCCACTCTTTATCGTAATGCGCGAGCATCTCGTCGAGGGATTTTTTGAGGCGCAGGCGCGGCCCGAGTCGGTCGGACGGAACGTCCTTAAAGCCGTCCGGGATCCAAATATTGACGAGCGCGGGTTTAGAGAACGCCTTGCCCATTTCCGCGGCGATCTCCAAAGAGCGCTTGCCGTGCTCCACCCAAAACTTCCTCGTTTCTTCGTCCGGCGAGGACAAGGAAAGCCCGTCCTTCATCTTCGGATGCGCGAAAAACGTCGGGTTGAAATCGACGCCGTCCAGCCCGAGTTTTTTTGCAAACTCGACCCATTTTTCGAAATGCTTATAGGTGTAGCCGTCGCGATCGACCTTGCCTTTATCTTCGCCGAGGAAGGCATAGCAAGCGTGCACATTCAATCTCTTTTTGCCCGGCATCAGAGAGAGCGCTTTTTCGATGTCCTCGAACAGCTCTTCGGGCGTGCGGGCGCGATAGGGATAATTGCCCGTCGTTTGAATGCCGCCGGACAAAGAATCCGCGCCGTCGAACCCGATCACGTCGTCACCCTGCCAGCAATGCACGGAAACGGGGATCTCTTTGAGCGCGGCGATCGCCGCCTCCGCGTCCACGCCGAACGCTTTATAGATTTCCTTTGCGCTTTCAAATCTCGTCATAACCTATCTCCTTGATCTCGAAAGATTCTTTTATGATTTCGCGCGCGGCGGCAAGACTTTCGATCTCCCCCGTCGCGATCATTTGCATAACGGCGTTTCCGATCGCGGTGGCTTCCACCGGCCCCGAGATCACCTTTCTTCCGATCGCTTTCGCGGTCAAAAGCGAAAGCAGTTCGTTTTGACAGCCGCCGCCGATGATATGCAGGCGATCGAACGACCGACCCGCCGTTTCTTCCAGCTCGGCAAGCGCCGCGGCGTACCCTTTCGCAAGGGAAGAAAAAACCGCATAGCAGGTTTCGCCGAGGCTTCTTTTCCCGATGCGGCTTTCGACCGCTTCGAGCATACTTTTCGGCGCCAAAAAGGCGGGGTCCGAAACGTCGAACGTAACGTCCGTCGGGTTTTTCTCGGCAAGGCGCATTAGTTCGGCGAACGAATAGTCTTCTTTCAGTTCTTTGCGGATCTCCTGAATGATCCAAAGCCCGATGATGTTCTTTTGCAGGCGGAACGTAAAACCAAGGCTGCCTTCGTTTGAAAAATTGCTTTTCCGCGCGCTTTCGCTCGTGACAGCGACGGGCACTTCCGCGCCGAGAAGCGACCACGTTCCCGACGAAAGATAGGGCGCGCCGCCCGAAACGGGCGCGGCAAGGACCGCGCTGGCGGTGTCGTGCGTGGCGGGCAGAATCACGGTCGGACGGTAGCCGATTTCTTGCGCGATCTCTTCCTTTACTTCGCCCACTCTTTCGCCCGGTTGGGAAAGAGTTTTAAACAGCGATTTCGGAAAGCCGAACGCGGAAAGGATCTCGTCGTCCCACTTGTGCGTGACAGCGTTCACCATGCCCGTCGAAGTTGCGTTCGTGTATTCTTGTTTTTTAACGCCGGTCAGTAAAAAATCAAAATAATCGGGAAGCATCAAAAAGGTCTTCGCGCCGATAATCCTTCCCGTCTTTTTATCATCCGCAAGTTGATAGAGCGTGTTGAAAGGCGCGTACTGGATCCCCGTTTTCGCGTAGAGCGTTTCAAACGGCATTACGGCGTGCGCTTCGCTTTTCATCGCGGCGCCGCGCTCATCCCGATAGGCGTAAACGCCGCCGATCGGCTCCCCNNTCCAAAAGGACGTAATCCACCGCCCACGTATCGATCCCGACGAAGGAAGGCTCGAAGCCCTTCTGCTTCGCCGCTTTAAGTCCGTTTACGATCTCTTGAAACAGAGCGTCCGCATCCCAAAAGAGGCGCCCGTTTTTTCTCGTTACGCCGTTCGGGAAACGATACACTTCGGTCAAACGGAGCTTTCCTCCGTCGAGATACGAAACGATATGCCGCCCCGAGGACGCGCCGATATCTACGGAAAGATAGGCGATACGCTTGCCTTGTTCGCTCATTTCTCGATCAAATAGTCCTTTTTCGCAAGGATCATATAGGCGAACAGCGAATTCGCCCAAGCGAACCAAGGACGGGTGTAGATCATATCGTCGTCCTTAAAGACGCCCTCGTGAATGTAGCCCGTGCCGCCCGTGCTCTTAACGAGCATATCGACGAGGGAGCGGATCTCTTCCTTGTCCTCGCTCGTCAGCGCTTGAATGATTATGGAAAGAGGCCAAACGTAATCTTTCGGCGTGTGCGGGCTGCCGACGCCGGTCAAGCACTTGCCCTCGTAATAGTAGGGGTTCTTCTTGCTGAAAATAAAATCGCGCGTATTCTTATAGACCTTTTCGTCCACGAACGGATACTCGTAATACGGGATCGCGAGCAAGTTCGGAATGTTCGCGTCGTCCATTACGTTGTAGTTTCCGAGGCCGTCCGTTTCGAGCGCGTAAATCTTCTTGCCGTCGACCTCGGCCGTTCCGATCCGATCGATCTCGCTCTTGATCGTTTCCGTCATGCGGTTGCAAACCGCGGCGCGTTCCGCATCCCCTCTCTTTTCGAAGATCGGCGCCAGCATAGACAGAACGGAGCAAATAAACATATTGCCGGGAATATAATAGCCGTATTCGCACTTGTCGTCGCTCGGACGATAGCCCGACCAAACGAGGCCGCCGCCCGAAACGGGCGCGCCCTTACCGCACCAGCGCGAGGAATCTCTGCCCGGGATCTCGTGATAATAATCGGACTTGTTCGCGTGGTCTTGCTCGACGGTAAACACGCGGATCATCTCGTCGAACGCTTGGAAGAAGAGTTCGTCAAAGATCGTTTCGTCCTCCGTCGCTTCATAGTAGCGGGCGGCAAGTAAAAACGGATAGCACAAAGAATCCAATTCGAATTTCCTTTCCCAAACCCACGGAGAAGGCTTCGGCAGATCGCGGATATGTCCGTGTCCGTTTTGATTTTGATTGAACGCGTTTGCATACGGATCGATCAAAATGTAAGTAAATTGTTTTTTCAAAACGCCTTTGATCAAGCCATGCACTTCTTCGCAACGCTTTGCGAAGAAAAGATACTGCATCATCTGCGCCGCCGAATCGCGGAGCCACATCGCGGGGATATCCCCCGTCAGCACGAACACCGACCCGTCCTTTTCGAAAAACGTCGTCGTATAGATCGTGTTGAAAAAGCACTTTTCGAACGTGTGTTTGAGAAGTTCACTCGGGAGATCCCTTTCGAATTCCCGAACGAGGTGTAAGAGTCCGCCGAAACGCTCCAAATTCATTCTGCTGTCGATCGAACTGATCCTTTCCTTCTTTACCGTTTTTTTACACATAATCCCTCTTCCCTTTTGTTTTTCTTTTATCTCTTCCGCTCAGCGGTTCGATTCCTTGATCGCCTTTTTGATCCAAGAGCGCAATCTTTCCGTCAAAAGCGCGGGATCCAATCTCCACGCCCAGTTATCCTCGCTGACGAGCGCCGGCGTGTTCATTCTGCTTTCGTTTCCGAGCGTCAAAAGATCTTGCATCGGGCAGATCGCATAACGCGCGCGAGATGCGAGAAGCGTTTCGATCGCCGTCTTCGTCAAAGACACGTTGTTATTCAATCTCGGGCGGACGGACAAGATCCTCGCCTGCGTTTCAACGTCCGTGACCGCAGTCTTCTTTTCTTCTTTGCTGAGTTGCTCCAAGTACGCCCTGAACGGCATATTGTCGTGCGTACCCGTGTAAGCGACGCAGTTTTCGACGTAATTCGTGGGTTTATGCTCGTTCCACGGATCGCCGTCCATTCCGAATTCGTAGATCTTCATGCCGGGGTATCCAACCTTGCGAAGCATTTCGCGGAGGCTGTCGTCCACGTAACCGAGATCTTCCGCCACGATCGGCGCGTTCTCGAATCCTTCGAAAAGCTCGGCGCCCGGACCTTTCATCCATTTTCCGTTTTTCGCGTTGATCGAGCCGTTCTCGATCGTGTAGAAACGATCCAACCCGCGGAAATGGTCGATCCTCAAAATGTCGAAGATCGTCAGCGCTTTATGCAAGCGCGCGTGCCACCAAGCGTAACCCGTGCCTTTCATTTGTTCCCAATTGTAAAGGGGGTTGCCCCAGAGCTGACCCTCTTCGTTGAAATAATCGGGCGGAACGCCCGCAACGAGCGTCGGGCGACGGTTTTCCCCGAGCATAAACATTTCGGGGTGCGTATACACTTCCACGCTGTTCAAAGCGAGATAGATCGGCGCGTCGCCGAGAATGGCGATCCCCTTTTCGTTCGCATAAGCCTTCAAAGCCATCCATTGTTTGAACGCAAAGAACTGCGTAAACACGTAATAGAGATACAGGTCGCGATTTTCAGAAAGGAATTTCTCCATCTTCGCTTCGTCGTAAACGTCGTAGCCGTCCGGCCAATCGTAAAAGATCTTTCCGCCGAACTTTTCAAGCATCGCCGAGAATTCCGCGTAGGGGCGGAACGCTCCTTCCTTTTCGAAGGCAACGAAATCGGGATCCTTCTTATCGAAGCGGGAAAACGCAAGGCGCAACGCCTCCGCTTTCGCTTTCTTCAAATACTCGTAACGGACCTTTTCCTTACACGCTTCGGGCAATTCTTCCTTTTTCAACAAGCCCTTGTTCACGAGCTCGAACAGATCGATATACAGAGGATCGAACGCTTCCGCCGCAACGGATTGATACGGAGAGTTCCCGTCCAACGTCGGAGTCAGCGGGAGGACCTGCCAAATCGAAACGCCGCAAGAAGCGAGGAAATCGACGAACGCATACGCGCTCGGTCCGAGCGTTCCGATCCCTTCGTCCGAAGGGAGCGCGGAAACCGGTAATAAAACGCCTGCCTTTCTATCCATAAATCATACCTCCAAACGGATCATATCTTCGTTCGTTTCACGGCGAACTGCGATCCTGTCTTCCCCTTTTTCGATCCAAACGATCGCAGGACGGGGGATCCTGTTATAATTCGAAGCCATCGAGTAATTGTAGGCGCCCGTGCAAAGCACCGCGAGATAATCGCCGCGCTTCGGAGAAGGAAGGGAAACGTTTTCCTGCAAGATATCGCCGCTTTCACAGCAACGACCGACGACCGAACAGGGGAAATTCGCCTTTTCGCCCGCCTTATTCGCAAGAAGCACGGTATAGGGCGCTTCGTAAAGCGCGAAACGCGGGTTGTCCGGCATGCCGCCGTCCACCGACACGTAGCTCTTATATCCTTTGATCGTTTTAACGCTGCCGACGGTGTAGACCGTCAATCCCGCGTCCGCCACGAGCGAACGCCCGGGTTCGAGCAGGATCAACGGAAACGCCGTAGAGGCAGCCGCCGCGCGAAGCTTGATCGCTTCCGCCATTTTCTTGATAACCGCCGCGTAATCGAGTTCGGTTTGCCCCTCGACGTATTTTACGCCGAGTCCGCCGCCGAGATTCAAGATTTTCGCTTCGAATCCCGTTTGCGCTTTGATGTACGCGATATAGCGGAGCATAACGTCCGCCGCCTCGGTAAACGGATCGATCTCGAAGATCTGCGAACCGATATGGCAATGGAACCCGACCAAATCGACATTCTTTAAAGAGAGAGCAAGGCGCGTGATCTCCTCGGCTTGTCCGGTTTCGATCGCGGAGCCGAACTTGCTGTCCACGCTGCCCGTTACGATCGCTTTATGCGTGTGCGGATCGATGCCCGGCGTGATGCGAAGCAAGATCTTTTGGCGCTTGCCGACCGTTTCGAGATAGGCTTGCAGCGCGCGAAGCTCGTCTTCGTTATCCACGACGAACGTTCCGACGCCGTGATCCACCGCGAACGCGATATCCGCGTCCGTTTTGTTGTTTCCGTGAAAATAAGCGAGAGAGAGGTCGAAGCCCGCTTGCTCCGCCGTAAAGAGTTCGCCGACGGAAACCGCGTCCATGCCGATCCCTTCCTCTTTCGCCAAACGATAAATATCCTTAAAACAAAGCGCTTTCGAAGCAAAAAGCGGCAAGCTTCCTTTTCCGAAGCATTCCTCGACCGCCTTTTTGTACATGCGGATATTGCGGCGTACGCGCTCCTTATCCAAAAGCATCAAAGGCGTTCCGTACTTTTCGGCGAGCGAAACGACGTCCGCGCCGCCGAGCGTCAAATGCCCTTTTTCATTGATCCCGAGATTTGTGTGTAACATACGATCTCCTTTTCTTCCGTTTCGTTTCCTTTCGATCACAAAATCGCTTTCAGACGTTCCACCGCTTCTTTCGTGTCTTCACGGCTCCCGAACGCCGTCAAACGGAAGTATCCGGCGCCCGCATCGCCGAAGCCTTCGCCCGGCGTTCCGACGACCTGCACTTTATCGAGCAACAGATCGAAGAATTCCCAGCCCGAAAGACCGTTCGGGCATTTCAGCCAAATGTACGGGGAGCAAACGCCGCCCGTGTGCCAGATCCCTTTTTCTCTCAAAGCCGAAGAGATCAAGCGCGCGTTTTCCATATAGTATTCGACGAGCGCCGAGCATTCCTTTACGCCCTCTTCGGAGAGCGCCGCTTCCGCGCCGCGTTGGACGGGATAGGAAACGCCGTTGAATTTCGTGGCTTGGCGCCGCGCCCAAAGCTTTTTGAGAGAGAAACCGTCCTCGGTTTCGAGCGCGCTCGGAACGACCGTCCAAGCGCAACGCGTACCGGTAAAGCCCGCCGTTTTGGAAAAACTGCAAATCTCGATCGCGCAATTTTCCGCGCCTTCGATCTCGTAGATCGAATGAGGATAGTCGCCGTGGATAAAGGCTTCGTAAGCGCTGTCGAAGATGATCAGCGAGCCGCTTTTCAGCGCGTAATCGACCCACGCTTTGAGCCCCGCTCTGTCGTAGGTCGCGCCGGTCGGATTGTTCGGCGAGCAGATATAGATCACGTAGGTTTCGCCGTCGAGAACGTCGGGCGCGCCGAGGAATCCGTCCGCTTCGCCCGCCTCCAAAAGCTCGATCTTGTTGCCGCTCATCACGTTGCTGTCCATATAAACGGGATAGACGGGCGACGGGATCAGGATCGTGTTTTTGCCGAGGATATCGACGATGTTGCCGACGTCGCTCTTCGCGCCGTCAGAAACGAAGACGTCGGACGCCGCCACCGAAACGCCTTTGCGCTTATAGTAGGCGGAGATCGCCTCGCGCAGGAAATCGTGTCCGTATTCGGGCGGATATCCGCGGAAGGTTTCTTTGACGCCCATTTCCGCGACCGCCTTTTCCATCGCTTGGATCACGACGGGGGCCAAGGGAAGCGTAACGTCGCCGATGCCGAGGCGAATGACCTTTTTATCGGGGTGCGCCTCTTTATACGCTTTGACCTTTTTCCCGATCTCGGAGAAAAGATAGCTCTCTTTGAGCGCGGAAAAATTTTCGTTTACTTTGATCTTCATCATAATTCGTACACTCCTTCGTACACTTTGGTCGCGCCGCCTTCCATCGTTACGCGATACTCCTTCGAAACGGTGATCAAAAGATCGCCGCCCAACAAACGAACGCGGACTTTTTCGCCCGCCTTGCAAATGCCGTTTTTGACCGCGGCGGCAACCGTGGCGGAAGCGCCCGTTCCGCATGCGAACGTTTCGCCGCTCCCTCTTTCCCAAACGCGCATCAAAAGCTCGCGGTCGGAAAGGATCTCGACGAATTCGGTGTTGACCCGTTCGGGGAAAATCGGCAAGGTTTCAAAAGAAGGGCCGATCTTTTCGAGCGGCAGTTCGGAAACCCCCGTCGTAAAGATAACGGCGTGCGGATTACCCATCGAAACCGCCGTCATACGCCACGTTTTATCAAACAGGGAAACGGGCTCGTCGATCATTTGCGCGCCCTCGCACAAAACGGGGATCGACGCCTTTTCGAACGACGCGACGCCCATATCGACCGAAACCGAAGAAACGACGCCGCCCTCTTTTTTCAAGGACAGCGTTTTAATGCCGGAAAGGGTTTCGATCGTGATCGTGTCCTTTTGAACGAAGCCGCCGTCCGAAAGATACTTTCCGACGCAACGGATCGCGTTGCCGCACATCTTTCCTTCGCTGCCGTCCGCGTTGAACATGCGCATCTTCGCGTCCGCAACGTCGCTTTTCATAATCAAAACGACGCCGTCCGCGCCGACCGAAAAATGGCGGGGCGAAGCTTTCAAAGCAAAATCGGACGGATCGAAAAACAAACCGTCCAAGCAATTAACGTAAATATAATCGTTGCCCGCGCCGTGCATTTTGGTAAAGGGGATCTTCATACGATCTCACCCTCCACCAGATCTTGCATCGTGTAAAGCCCGGGCTCTTTTCCGGTGAGGAACGCCGCGGCTTTGATCGCGCCGCGCGCAAACAGGGCTTTGTCGTGCGCTTCGTGGGTGATCGTCAAAGTTTCCACGCCGTCGCTCATCATGATCTCGTGCTTGCCGACGACGTTTCCGATTCGAACGGCGCTGATCCCGAGATCGCCCTTTTCTCTTTTGCGAACGCCGCTTCTGCCGACGATCTTATTCATTTCGCCGCGCGCGCTCTCGATCGCGCTCGCGATCATCAGCGCGGTGCCCGAAGGCGCGTCCGCTTTTCTGTTATGGTGATATTCGATGATCTCGACGTCGTCCTCTTTCAAAAACGCCGCCGCCTTTTTGACGAGCGCAGTCAAAAGCGCCACGCCGACGCTCATATTCGCGCTGAAAAAGACGGGGATCTTTTTCGCCGCCTCGCGGATCATCCCCTTTTCTTCGTCCGTCTGCCCCGTCGTTGCGATCACGGTCGGGATCTTGTTTTGAACGGCGTACTCCGTCAGTTCTTTGGTTGCGAGGTGGAAAGAAAAATCCACGATCACGTCCGCGTCGCCCTTGTAATCGAAAAGGCTTGCGTAGGTCTTTTCTTCCGCGCTCTGCCCTCTTTGATCGACCGCTACGACCTCATAGCCCGCCGCCTTCGCTTCTTTGATGACCTCTTCGCCGAGCCTGCCGCCCGCTCCGTTTACGATGACTTTCATATCAAACGTTCAGCCCCGCTTCTCTCATTCTCGTAAGGAGATTTTCTTCGTGCGCCTTTTCGATCTTCGTTAAGGGCAAGCGGATCGATCCGTCGCCGAAACCGAGGCGGGTCATCGCCGCCTTGACCGGGATCGGGTTGACCTCGGAGAACAAGGCTTGGATCAGGGGAATGTACTTAAATTGCAGTTGCGCCGCTTTTTGCACGTCGCCTCTCAAAAAGGCGTGGCAGATTTCGCTCGTTTCTTTCGGAAGCAGATTGGAAAGAACGCTGATCACGCCGACGCCGCCGAGGCTCATCAACGGAACGATCTGATCATCGTTTCCGCTGTAAAGGTCGAGCTTGCCGTTTACGAGCGCCATCGTTTCCACCGCTTTTCCGATGTTGCCGGACGCTTCTTTGATTGCGCGAATATTTTTGACTTTCGCGAGCGCGGCGTAGGTTTGCGGCTCGATGTTGACGCCCGTTCTCGACGGAACGTTATAGAGAATGATCGGCTTATCCACGCTTTCCGCAACGGCGGTGTAAAGCTCGATCAAACCGCCCTGCGTGGCTTTGTTATAATAGGGCGTAACGAGCAAGAGCGCGTCCGCGCCGACCCTGCAAGCGTCCGACGAAAGTTTGATCGCATAGGCGCAGTCGTTGCTGCCCGTTCCCGCAATGACGGGTACTCTGCCCGCCGCCCGTTTGACGACGCGCGTGATGACTTCCACGTGCTCCTCGTCCGTCAGCGTGCTGCTCTCTCCCGTCGTTCCCGCCGCTACAAGTGCGTCGATCCCGCCGTCGATTTGAAAATCGACGAGTCTGTCGAGCGCGTCGAAATCGACCTCTCCGTTTTTCATCGGGGTAATGATTGCGGTTGCGGCTCCCTTAAAAATGCTGTCCATAAATTGCCTCCTCCCTTCTTTTCCGAAATATATGAACGATCTTTTTTCGAGGTTACGAAAAAAACGATTTTCAGTATGGTTTGATTATATCATAGCGCGCGCACGTAACGCAAATGATAATTTATTCTTTCCGAATTTTATGAAAACAGAAAGCGCGCGAGTTGCATATCCCGCGGGAGTTTTACGCACAATAACGATATGAAAAAGTTCTTTGCGATCGCTTTCGTTTTTTTCTTTTTTTGCGGATTTTCCTCAAATTTTGCAAAAGCGGAACCCGCGCAGGAAGAAAGAAAACTGCCGATTTTAATGTATCACTCCGTTTTGCCAAACGAAAACGACGTTTACGTTCTTTCGCCCGAGCGATTGGAAGAAGATCTTATCGAACTCAAACGGCGCGGGTATCGAAGCGTTACGATCGAAGAGATCAAACGCTTTTTGAAAGGAAAAGGAACCCTTCCCGAAAAGCCCGTTCTTCTGACCTTCGACGACGGGCATTACAACAACCTTTTCTATGCGCGGAACGTTTTGAAAAAGCACGGTTTTTCCGCCGTTTTGCACGTGATCGGTTGCTTTACCGAATATTCATCGACGCACGAAAAGGATCACCCGGAATATTCGCATTTAACGTGGGAAGAGATCGGAGCGCTCGCGCGAAGCGGCATCTTCGAGATCGGAAGCCACAGCTATAAAATGCACGCCTACAAGCCGAGATTCGGGATCAAAAAGCGGGCGGGCGAAAGCGACGAAGCATATGAAAACGCGCTGAAAGCGGACACCCTTTTGCTCGAAAAGAACCTGATCGAAAAAAGCGGCGTGATCTCCGTTTCATACGCTTACCCGTTCGGCGCTTACAGCGAAGAAAGCGAAAGGATTTTGCGTTCCGTCGGATACGACGTTTTCTTTACCTGCTATGAAAGGATCAACGTTTTAAGGTTCGGAAACGAAAAGAAACTTTCCAAATTGAATCGGATCAATCGCGACGGAAGAAAACCAACCGCTGAATTCTTAAATGCGCACGGCATCCGCTAAGCGCGCCCGCGCAGGTCCTTTCTTTTCCGTTTTTCCCGATCTTTCGCATAAAAATATATCTCGATATATGAAAAAATTTTCTATGAATTTTCGGAAAACTCTTGAAAAATCCAAAGAATTTGTTATAATAAAATAGCAGTCTTGTTTTTTGGGGGAAAAATTATGGCTAAGAAAAAAAGGAATAACTCGGAGTTGATCTCTTGGGCAGTCGCGATTTTCGCCGCCGCCTGCGGTGTCGCCGCATTCTTTATGATTTTCGGTGAATCGGTCAAATTCCCGAATGCGATTTTTAGCAAAGATTCTTACACGGGTCTTCAAACCGCTTTCGGTTACACGGCATACGGAGTCGAGATCTTCAAGTCGTCCGCCGGCGTTTCGCTCGCGTTCATCTTTCCGCTCGTTGCGGCTTGCGCCGCGGTCATCGGAAAAGGTTGCAAGATCGTCGCGTTCCTTGCGGCGGCAATGTTCATAACGGGCGGCGTCCTCGCTTTCTGCATTCCGAGTTTGCTCGTCGGCAATTACGTCGGCGATCCCGCGCTCGGCGTTTGCGCGACCGTTTCCGGCGTGCTCTCCGTCGTTGCGGGCGTAACGGAATGCGCTTCCGTTTGGCTGAAAAAATAAACGACATCGTTTCGATCGAAAGCCGTAAAGATCCGTTCTTTACGGCTTTTTTTTATCGCTTGATCCCGCTCGGTCCGTCGACCGCGATCTCATACACGTCGTCGAAAAAGATCTTCTCCCCGCCGATCTTCATATACTTGTAAATCACGTTGAATTCTTCGATGATCCCTTGCTTCTCAACGTAAAACCCGCCTTTGAAAAACAGGGTCGAAACCGCATCCCCTGTTTGCAAACGGGAAAGCGACCGAGAAAGAGCCTCGGCGTCTTCTTCGCTCCGCTCTCTCTTCTCGGTTTTCGATAAAAGCGCCTCCTGCTCCGCCAGCGCTTCTTTGAGCCCCTTCATCGCGTCAAAGGGCAAAAACTGTTTCGCTCGGTCGATTCGATCCATTCGATCTCCTTTCAAACCCTTAACGGCTTTGCATATTGCGCAAATACTTTGTTTCTGCTTTCGGTTCGACGAGTCGGCGCGTACTCCTTGTACGTAACGGCTCGGTAACGAGGTAGTCAGCGGAGTACATGCGCCACTATCCGTGCTCGCCTACGCGTTATGCCCGCCAATCATCCCATTCCGTTCGATCGTCGTCGCCCCGTCTTCCAAATCCATCGCCCGTAAAACCGCGTTCTTCCCCATCTTTTCTTTGATCTCGATCACGGTTTTTTCAAGCCGCTTTTCCTTTTCGATTTTTTCGGTATCCGTAAAGAGATCGTAACCCTCGTGCGTTTCGTCCTGAACGTCGCCGAACGAAATGCCCAATCGGCGAATCGGAACGCCCGGCATCGTCGTTTCGTCGAAGATCTTTTGCGTGTAGGTTCGCAAAACGGAAAAGACAGCCGTCGCTTCGCGCATTGAGAGCGCGCCGCCCGTGGACGGGATCGTTCCGAACGAATAGCCAACGAACACGGACACGCTTTTCGCGATCGCCTTTTGCTTGATCAGTCGCTCCGAAAGCGCAAGCGTCATTTCGGACAGTACGAGGCGCGCGGCGGCGAGATCGTAATCCTTCGGCAAGATCTGCGAGGAAGAAAGAGAGCGCGACTTGCCTTTGTAGGCTTTGATATCCGCGATCGTGCAACTCTCCCTACCCCAAGCGTGATCGATCAAGAGTTCGGCGTTGATCCCGAACGCCTTATACAAAAGCTCCTGCGGCGCAAGGGCAACCGATTTCATATCGTAAAGCCCGTAATGCGATAATCGGCGCGCCGTGCCCGCCGCGATCCCCCAAAAATCGGTGATCGGGCGATGCTCCCACAGCGTTTTGCGATAGCTTTCTTCCTCCAAAATTCCGATATGGTCGCGGCTGTGTTTGGCGGTGATATCGAGTGCGATCTTCGCGAGATAGAGGTTTGAGCCAACCCCCGCCGTTGCGGGAACGCCGATCTCCCGCGCGATCTCGCGGATCAAAAAGAGAGCGAGTTCCTTCGGCGACTTTCGATATAATTTCAAGTAATCGGTCGCGTCGATAAAGCTCTCGTCGATCGAATAGACGTGGATATCCGATTTGTCGATATACTTCAAATATAAGCCGTAAATGCGCGCCGCGTAATCGATATAACGGCGCATATGCGGTTTTGCGATCAGATAGTCGATATGCTTCGGGATCTCCGAAAGGCGGCATCGGTTCTTTACGCCCAACGCCTTCATCTTCGGGGAAACGGCAAGACAAAGCGCGTTCTTCCCCCGCGTTTCGTCCGCCACGACGAGCGGCGTTTCAAAGGGATCGAGCGCGCGCTCGGCGCATTCTACGGACGCGTAAAAGCACTTCATATCGATACAAAAATACGTCCGATCCTTTTGCACCTTTCGCTTTCCTCCTTTGCCGCGCCGACCCGCTTGCTTAAAATACGAACATATGTTCGCTTTTATTATACGCGTATTCCTCCGCCTCGTCAACCCCGACTATATAAAAAGTATTGGAAGAATCTTCCAATACGAAACGAAGCATATAAAATTCTCTTCTTTTATTGAATAATTTTACCCTCGGCACGAACGAAATGCAAATGCTTGCCGTTTACTGAAGTGTAATTAAACTTAGCAAATCCCGCAGCATTCAATTTCACTTGTTTCTCTTCTTCATCACCGACTTTATAGAATAAACTACAATCTTGATACAAGCCGTAAACAGCACCGTTAATCGTTACTTGCTGGGAATAATAATGAATGGTTCCGCCTGCGACTGTCCCTGAAGAGGTAGTCGTCATGTCGATAGATAAATAGTAATCATGATTGTCAATAGTCAAATCAATGACATTCCAATTCGAATTCTCGGTTTCCGAATTTTCGGTTTCCGATACCTTTAAACAAGAAACTGCAACACTTCCAAACAGGAGCATAAAAACTATTATCCATACTAGTAACAAATCTTTTCGCATTACAAATTATCCCCCGTTTCTTATCGCTCCATAAATCATACTGCAATTTGCGGTATTTGTCAATACTGCAATTTGCGGTTTTATATAATTGTATTGTACGGAAATCGTAAGAGGTTATAATATGATTTATCGTCGAATACGCGATTTAAGAGAAGACAAAGATTTAAAACAAAAAGATCTTTCTGAATTCCTTCATTGTTCTCAACAGGTTTACAGCAATTACGAACTTGGACAGCGCGATATTCCGACCGCGGTTTTAATCGCATTGTCAAAATTTTATAAGGTCAGTACTGATTATATTTTGGGACTGACCGATCAAAAAGAGAAATAGCCTTTATTTTAAAAACTATCGTGAATATAGGAGCTTTTTCAGTTTTAAAAAGAATAAAATATCGAATTGCTTTTTTTAGTTAAACTATTGTTTCGATTTTAGCGTACGGATAGAAGAGATATGGTTAATGCACGGGCATAGCCCGTGATGATATACAATGGCTTTGCCATTGATGATATACACACCTTGCGGTGTGATGATATCCCAAACCGCGCTTCGGTTTGGATAAAAAATTTTCCTCGACAAAAAATGTCGAGGAAAATTTTTG
>DBVY01000032.1:11334-11467 GCA_002308575.1 Christensenella sp. UBA1252 | reverse complement strand
GACGGCTTCGGGATCAATCCCGAAGTAAAAGGAAACGCCATTAAGGCGGCCGGAACCCCCTATATCGATTACCTGATGAAGGAATATCCTTCCGTTCAAATCGGCGCGAGCGGTCTTTCCGTCGGACTTCCCG
>DBVY01000032.1:0-11203 GCA_002308575.1 Christensenella sp. UBA1252 | reverse complement strand
AGAAGAAAGGCGGGAAAGCGCTCCATTTTATGGGGCTGCTCTCCTCCGGCGGCGTCCATAGCCACATCGATCACCTCAAAGGGCTTTTGAAAGCGGCGAAGGAAAAGGGCGTCGAAAAGGTGTTCGTCCATTGCTTTATGGACGGGCGCGACGTTTCGCCTACGAGCGGCGTCGGCTTTATGCAGGAGATCTGCGATTATATCAAGGAGATCGGCAGCGGCGCGAAAATCGCTTCGATCACCGGCAGATTTTACGCGATGGATCGCGATAACGCGTGGGATCGCGTCCAAAAGGCGTTCGAGATGATGACGCTCGGCGAGGGCATTAAGGAAAAGTGCCCCGTCGAAGCGATGAAAAAGAGCTACGAAAACGGCGTAACGGACGAATTCGTTTTGCCGACCGTGATCGTCGGCGAGGACGGAGAAGCCGTCGGAAAGGTGCAGAAGGGCGACAGCATCGTCTTCTATAACTTCCGCCCCGATCGTGCGCGCGAGATCACGCAGGCTTTCATTTACGAGGATTTCTCCGCGTTTGAAAGAAAGTGCGGGTTCCTTGCGCCGAAGTTCGTTTCGATGACGAGCTATAAAGCGGAATTCGAAGGGAAACTCGAAGTCGCGTTTAAACCGACGAGCCTCGAAAACACGTTCGGCGAGTACGTTGCGTCACTCGGTTTGAAGCAACTCCGTATCGCGGAAACGCAGAAATATGCGCACGTTACGTTCTTCTTTAACGGCGGAAACGAAACGCCGTACAAGGGCGAAGATCGCGTGTTGATCCCGTCGCCGCAAGTCGCAACGTTCGATATGAAGCCCGAAATGAGCGCGTTTGAGATTACCGAAAAGGCGATCGAGCTTATCGAATCGGAGATGTACGACGTCATGGTTTTGAACTATGCGAACTGTGATATGGTCGGACACACCGGCATTATGGAAGCGGCGATGAAAGCGGTTTCCACGGTGGATACCTGCGTCAACAAGCTCGTTGAAGCGATCAAGAAAGCGGGCGGCATGGCGATCGTTACCGCCGACCACGGCAACGCGGACGAGATGATCGCGGCGGACGGTTCGCCGATGACCGCACACTCTTTGAACCCCGTGCCCTTTATTCTGGTGGATGACCGTTATAAAGGTCGCAAACTCAAAGAGGGCGGCGTTCTCGCGGACATCACCCCGACCCTTCTCGACGTGATGGGAATCGAAAAACCCGCGGAAATGACGGGGCATTCCCTGATCGAGGGCTGAATCGATTCGAAAAGCGCATAAAAGACACGAAAACGACGGACTTGAACTTTTTCAAGTCCGTTTTTCGTGAAAAAGATACCGAATACGACGCGTTTTTTACCGAATACGTATTTTATATTGATATCGGTTTTATATTAAACTATATTTTTAGTATTATTGGAGCGGCGAATGGCAATCAAAGTCAGTTTTATTCAAGACGATCGCGCGGAAGAGATCGAAGTGATCGTTAAAGCGAAAGAGCAAACCGAAGAAGTGGATCGACTGATCCGATCGCTTCGGGGTGAAGTCGGCGCTTTGCGCGGCGACCCGATCTCCGAAGAAGAGGAGATCGACGTCGGCGAGATTGTGATCATCTCCAAAAGCGGCAGATATTTATCCGTAAAAACGATCAGCGGAGAGTATGTTTTGAAAGAGCCTCTTTATAAGATCGAAGAGCGGCTGGACAAAACGCAATTCGTTCGGATCTCACAGTCGGAAATCGTTAATTTGAAGTTCGTGGAAGGTTGGAGCTTTGACGGCGGCGGGATCATTAAGATCGAGCTTACGAACGGGATCTCATCCTATACGTCGAGGCGGTATGCCGTGGAGATCCGAAAACTTTTCGGGAAAAGGAGGTGACGAGAATGGAAGACAAAATGAAGAAAAAAATAATCCTGTTCCCGACGCTCGGGTTTGTTCTCGGCGCCGTCATCGGTTTTTTGATCGCGCTTACCGGAACGTTGGCACAAGGCGGCAAGATCCTAATGGAGCTTTCGCCGCTTGCGGAAAAAGTCGGTCTTGCGGGCGCGATCGCGTTGCAGATCGGGCTCAGCGGCGTTCTCGGTTGCGTGAGTTTCAGCGGAATGCTTCTTTACGAGATCGATTCTTGGAGTTTGGCGCTCGCAACGGGCACCCATTATCTTTCGATCATGGGAACGTTCGCCACGATCTCGTACGGCTTGGGTTGGTTCGGATCCTCTTGGATCGGTTACGCGATCGCCGCGGCTTGCAATACGGTTGCGTTCGCGATCATTTGGTTCATTATGTATTACGCTTGGAAAAAGACGGTTCGCGAAATGAACGACGAGCTGAAAAAATATAAGGAAGAAACCCAACGGGAAAAAACCGAAAAGGAGATATGATATGAAAAAAGCGTTTAAATGGTTAGTTGTTTTGGCGGCGACCCTCGCTTTGGCGTTCTGCTTCGTTGCTTGCGACGGCGCGAACGGCGGCACGAACAACGGATCCGGCGGAAACGGCGGCGGTGGAACGACCGTTTCGATGACCGAGAGCTATAAGCAGGCGCGCGCCGAATTCAAGGCGGTAACGGGGATCGAATTGCCCGCGCTCGAAAACATCGCGGTCGGCGAACCCTTCCCGTACGAGGAAGGCGCCACGAGTTACGAGCTCGATATCACGGAAGGCGTAACGGAAGAGATCTTCCAAGCCTTCGTTGCGTTTTTGGATACCGCGCTTTCTTCTTGGACGAAGACGGGACCGACCACGGAAGGCGTCTTTACGAATATTTGGTACGCGGGCGACCTCGGAAGGATCGGGATCACTTGGGACGGCGAGAACACCGCGGTTTACGTCCACGCGATCATGAACGCATCGAGTTCCGGAAACAATCAAGGGAACGAGAACGGCAACCAAGGGAACGGAAGCCAAGGCAATACCCAAGGAGATGAAAACGGCAGCCAAGGAAACGAGAATAATCAAGGCGGAGGAAACGGTCAAGGCGGCAACGGACAAGGTCAGTCCTCTTCGATGACGGCGAGCTATCAAGCCGCGAGGAATAGTTTCCAAAGCATCTCCGGAATTCTTCTTCCCGAACTCGAAAACGTCGAAGCGTCCGACGAATCCACGTTTGACGCCGCGAAAAAGGAAGCGCAACTCGTCGTTTCGGCGGACGGCAACGTTTTTGCAAATATCGTGAGTGCGGTGAAAGCCGCGCTTGCCGACGAACCCCTTTCCGATAATAACAATCATTGGGAAGAAGACGGTTTCATGGCTTTTTGGGAATGGGATTACGACGAGGGCGGCAGAATGCATAAGGTCACGATCCAACTCGAAAACAATGCGCGAGCGGGGAAGATCACCGTCGGCTATTGGTTCCGCGATTATTACACGCTGACGCTCGTTGCGTCGCAAGGCGGCTCCGTCGAATTGAAGATCGCGGGAAGAGGACAGGACGGCAACAGGGCGCACGTCTGCTATAACACCTATTCGAATCTTTACGCCACGGCGTCGCTCGGCTATGAATTCGCAGGGTTTTACGAGGGCAACACGCAAATCGGAACGGAAAACGGGCTTCGCTATGCCATCGTAAAAGACGTAACGATCACCGCAAAGTTTAATGAGATCCCGTCGAACATGTCGGCGGATTACAAAGAAGCGAGAAAAGCGCTTTACGAGATGTCGGGCATTTCGTTGCCCGAGCTCGAAGGCGTTACGACCATCGCGCAAAACACGACGATCAAACCCGACGCGGAAAACGGCGTTCGAGATGAATTCCAATGCGAATTCGTGTTCGCTTCGGCGGCGGAAGCAAGCCGCAATTACGCGTCCTTCCGCGCCGCCGTCAAAAACGTGGAAGGGGATATGGAAGAAACGAGCGATAACGAGTACGGCGCGATGGATCTTTGGTCGCCCTTGTACCCCGACGCGCCGATCCCGTATCGCGACGACGTGATGATGAACCGGCAAGCCGACGGCGCGACGATTTTCCTGATGTGGCGCAAACAGCCGATCGTCTATTATTCGGTCACCGCAACGGACGGCGGAACCGCGTATATCTCCTATACGGGTTCGGATTATCAGGAGCATAAGGTCAGCAAGCATTGGGAGATCGCGGACGCTTTCCACGGAAAGATCTGCGCGGTGGCGAACGACGGAATGGAATTCGTGGGTTGGTTTGTAAACGGAACGTCCGTTTCCACCGAAGCCACCTATAATTTCAACTATGCAAAAGCGGACGTCACCTTTACCTCGATCACGTTTACGGCGAAATTCCAAGCCATTCAAATGACGGAAACGTATCGCGCGGCGAAGGCTTCCTTCCAAGAGGCAACGGGGCTTACGCTTCCCGTGTTCTCCAAAGTCGGCGGCTACTATATGAACGCGGAGAAGGAGATCGATATCGGCGGCTCCACCGCGGAAAACGGCGCGACGGCGAACACCCTTTCCGCCGTGAAAGAAGCGCTGAAAAAACAAATAAAAGCGGATCCGACGGTCGACGGCGGAACGACGACTTGGGAATATTCGAAAGAAAAAAATGGCGTAACCTATAACTGCACGGTCATGGTTTCCTTCCAAAACGAGGGCAACGGCGGTTTGGTCGTCGTTTCATACTCCGAGGCCGAGGCGCCTTCGATGACCGAGAGCTATAAGACTGCGCGCGAGGGCTTCTATACGATCACCGGCTATACGTTGCCCGAACTTGTGGGTATCGAGATGCTCGAAAGCTCGGATATCCGCCCCGAACAGCACACGACCGCTTGCTTCGATATCCCCGCGACGGCGACCGATATGCAGACCATCGTGGACGCTTTGCAAGAGCAGATCAAAAAGGATCCCAAACAGTCGGATGAAACCGGAACGAGCTGGAATATCGACGTTACGATCGACGGAAAGGTCTACGTCGGACAAATTTGGACGATGCTCGACGTTCCGGACGAATCGCATTCCTACGTGTATGTCAACTATAACGTCTGCGAAGTTTCCGAAAGTTATTTGACGAATCGGGCGAATTTTAAGGAAGTTACGGGTATTTTGCTTCCCTTGATCGATTCCGTGGACGCAGGAGATTTCCCCTATTCCCCGGGCACGAAAGAGTATTGCTTCGATATCACGGGCGGCGACAACCTCTCGAACGCAACCTTCGAAACGCTGAAAGATTTCTTCGATAATCTCGAAGGTTGGACGGGCGCGCCTCTCAATCGTTCCGGTGAATTCGATAATTACGATTACGAAACGGAAGGTGGCGACAGGATCAACCTCGTTTGGCATAGAGAGAGCGAGGGCGACGGCGCGACCGTCGGCGTCTATATCAACGCGTTTATGAAATAATGATTTTGAAACGATCATAAAGAAAAAACGGAAGTCGGTCGACTTCCGTTTTTTTAGAAATACCGCATAGTATAAAAAGGTTTTAAAAAAGCAGCAGAACTAAAACGATCGATCGCTTAAAATGTCCTGCGGGTTTACGTCGATGATCGCGCAAAGGTTCGCGAAAGTGTCGAGAGCGGGAAGTTTATCTCCCTTTAAATAATGAGAAATCGTCTGTTGTGATACGCCGATCCTATGCCCGAGTTCGATTTGCGTAAGACCGCTTTGCTTAATCGCGGCGGCGAGATTTTTTTGTATCATTTCCAAAGTAACCATATTTGCAGTTTACAACCAATGGGCGTAAGTGTTCTTGACTTACGCCTAATAGGCGTGATATGATGTTTTTATCTGAGAAAGCTTGAGATTTGCGCCTAAAACCAAGCATTTCCAACAAACGGTTGATTTATGCAACAAAGCGTTTATCACGGAATCGTTGAATGCGTGGTACAATGAATGCAACAAATACCGGGAGGCACATATCGTGGGAATCGGAGAAAAAATTAAATATTACAGAATCAAAGCCAATATGACGCAGAAAGATTTGGCAGAGCAATTGCACGTTACGAATCAGGCTGTTTCGCGTTGGGAGAATGACGAAGCGGAACCATCTTTTGATACGTTGCGCGCAATGACGACTTTGTTTGAATGCACGATGAACGACTTTTTTGATATGAAGTCCGAGACGCCAGAACCGATCCGTGAGGTGAAAATCGTGGAGCGCGTCGTGCCGCAAGAAACCAAACAAGTTCTTGCGCTTTGCGAGAATTGCAATAAGCCGATCTATGATACGGCGGACATTCATCGTTTTGAAAAAAGGATAAGAAATGGGCGCACGAGCGAGACGCGTACGTGTGTTTATTGTACAGAGTGTAAAGACGAAGTATTGGCGAAACAAAAGAAACTTGCGGATCAGAAGAGAGCGAATGAGATTTCGATCCTTAAGAAACGTCGTTTGCGTTCTTTTATTTGGCCGACGATCATCTTCGGTATCCTACTTGCAATTGCAATCTCTGTTTTTCGCGATGGCGATGCGCAAACGAGGACTTTTACTTTGGTAACGGCTTTCCTTGCTTTCTTTTTCTCGGCAAGTCTGTTCTTGAAAAATAACTTTATGGAAGATCTTTGGTTTAATATTGCATCGTGGGGTTTCGTGCGGTTGCCCGGCGTTATTATGGAGTTCAGTTTGACGGGATTCATTATAGGGTTTCTCATCAAAATCGTTTTGTGGATATTCGGCTTGTTGCTCGGCATTATTACGATGCTCCTTGCAACCATACTGGGGATGCTTATCAGTCCTTTCGTTTACCCATATGCGTTGGTGAAGAACTTTAAGCAAGTCGCGGGAACCGTCCCGTTCGAAGATGCTTGATGGAGTCGCTCAAAATAAGAACACCCGAATCATGGATAAAAAACTTTTTTAGGAGGGAAATAAATGAAAAAGACGATTCTTGCATTGCTGTGTATAGTAGCCTTGCTATCTATCGCGTTAACTGCCTGTAACGGAGCGGAGCTTCCTGCTGCAAATAACAGCGAGACGACAACCTCTCAAACGTCTGGCAATCAATCAACCGGAGATCAATCGGGGAAACAATCAGGTGATCAATCGGGGACGCAATCCGGAGACCAGTCGGGCAATACGGATACTACCGTCACAACACTTGCGGCATATAAAAGCACGGCGTTGGCTTCTTTGAATTCGATGATAAATCCCGTTGTGGAAGAAACCGAAGACGAAAGCATTCAAGCAGCGCTCCTTCGCTTTTACAACACCGAAAAGGAATATATTGAAAGCCTTGTTGACGTGGAGACGGCAAAAGCCGTTGCCGCAAAAATCGTAGAAGACGCAAAAGTTTTTGCGAAAAACACACTAAAACCATTGGTCATCGAAAAGCTGAACGCCACGGTAGAACCGTTGATTGAAAAGATCCCCCAAGAAGATCTTAAAACGTCTGTAAGTAGTTTCTATACTACCGAAATGGAAAAACTCGCAACGGTTGAAACCATAGAAGATCTGAAAAGCGTGTATGCCGAAATCGTTGACGATACGAAAGCTTTTATTCGCACCGAGACGGAAAAGGTGATTATTGCATTAAAGAATGCGGCGCTTGAAGAATTGGATCCTTATGTGTCGGCTCTCATCGAGAAAATCCCTTACGATTCCTTAAAGACCGATACGCAGGCTTTCTATAGGAAAGAAAAAGAAAAGCTCGCCGCCGTCGATACAATTGACGGTGTTGCGCCGTGCGTATCCGAGATCAAGGACGATTTGGCAGTTTACGCTTTGTCAAAAACAAAAGAAATCGCCGTCGCGGCACTTGAAGATGCTGTAAACGCCGGTTTGGCGAAGATCCCCAACCAAGAACTGAAAGACGATTTGACGTCTTTTGCCGCGCAGGAGATTGCGAAACTCAACGCAGTCACAAAGATCGAAGACGTTCCCACCACGCTTTCCACCGTTCTTACCGAAACGCAAGCGCATATCAAAGCATTACTGGTAAGTACGGCGAAAGATTACATGTCTCGCTTGACTGCGATCGAGAATGCAACGGCTTATGATTATCTACCGGAAGCAATGCATCCCACTTATAAAGCGAATATCGTCACGGCTGCAAGCATCGATTATGATTTTGCGAACTTCACGGATGTAACGAATATAAACAAAGCAGGATTCGGCGAACAATGGCAAATGGTGGTCGAAAACATCAATCAAAGCGTTACGATGGCAAAGGTGTTCAACGTTGCGCAAACGACTCTGAGCGCCGTCGGGAACGCGGTTGATATTTATATCACCAATTCCTATGCGGAAGAAATGGAATACAATTTCGAAGATAGCAAATACACAGGTTCGTTTGCATTCAAAAACTCCGTATTGACGTTTAATATATCCTTTATCGAGTTGGTTAACGTTCCCGTCATCGGATCCGTTCAGCCTGTAATTCAAATGCAATATGACCTCTCGAAAGATAAGAAAACCATGTTTATTAGCTTGGGAGACGCCTATAAGGTAAAATATACCGTTTCCGATAACTTCTATGAAATGGTAACCAAATACGGAATTACCATTGCCGGAAAGAATGCTTCGAGATCCTCCTATCTCTCTATTGAGAAGGATGCTCGCGGAAAAGTTGTTGGTCATATTTATGAATACACGACTTATAATTCTTCCGACCTCATCAAAGCCTGCGCCGATTTCTACGTCGAGAACGGTTACGTGTCCGTCGTTGGCAATAAGTCTGCGGGAATGGTCGGGTTTGACGGTTACATCAATGAATTGTATTTGGCAAATAGCGGAAGACTTTTGGGCTATGAAGTCAGAGAAACAAAGACCATAGCGAAAGTCACCGCCACCTATAATACGTTATGGTTTAATCTGTGGGACATTCAAGGGATCAACTCCGTTAAAGTAACGGAGAAATCCGAAGCAAACGAATCCGACAGAAGTACCGTTGACGTTTATTGCAACGGTTCGGATGCGTTGCTTTCTCCGACGTATAATACTAAAATAATTAAAACAAGCAGAAAGTACGACGTAGAGTTCAGAAATCGGTATTATTATACGTATGATCAAGCAAGTGAAACTTATACGGCGAACAAAGTTGAGGTTCCGATGCTCTTTATCCAAGAAGGTGCCAACTTCGAATCTTTCTCGACAGATCTTCTCAAAGATAACGGAATTACGACATCGGTTTCTCTGAATCAAACCTATTTGAATAAAATCCTCGATGATTACGATACGTTGATCGACATTTTCATAGAGAATAAGGATGCGATGTCCTCCGAGACAATTGCTTCGTATCTCGCATAAGCGTAATATTGGGTTTGAAAACAGAAATGGGGTGGATGATCAAGTCCACCCCATTCCTTTATTTATTCGAGCTTTCGAAGAATTCCGCAGGATCGGTCTTTTCGCCTTTCGCGTTGTAAAGTTCGAGGTGCAGATGCGGACCCTTATGTTTTTCGAACGTTCCCGTTTCGGCGATCTTTCCGATCGTTTCGCCTTTCTTTACCTTTTGATCGACTTGCACGGCAACGTCCGATCCGAGCAGACTGTAAACGGATTGCGTTCCGTTCTCGTGGGCGACGACGACTTCGGTTCCTTTGAGAACGCTGGTCGTTATGCTTTTGACCGTTCCGTCGTACACGCATTTTACGTCGGTGCCGACGGGCGCGGCGATATCGACCGCCTCGTGCGTGCTCCATTGGTTCAAGGTTGCGTTATAGACGAGCGTGTCGTTGCTGAAAACGCCGACGAATTCGCCTTCGAGCGGAAGGGCGAACACGACTTCGCTCGTCGCCGTCGTTTCCGTCTGGGTATCCTTCGGCGTTTCTTCCTTTTCCTTGGCGCTCGCGTCCACCGCGCTGTCCAAACTGCGATGCCTCGTCGCGTAGGTCACGGCGACCATCGTTGCGATTGCGATCACGCAGACGATCATTAAGATTAAGTATAGATTTTTCTTGATGAACGACGCAAACTTTGCGTTGCCCGCTTTTTTGGTTTTTTCCATTTTCATTACCTCCGTCACGGTAATTATGGACGGACGATCTTCGTTTATACACGCCTTTTCGATTTTTTTCGTCGGCATAGCCGCACGTCGCCGAATTTCGAGGGAAACGCAAACCGATACTTCTTGACTATAAGAAAGGGTTTTTATATAATAAAACTATGAGAAAGATCAGCGTCAGCGGATACGGATATATCGAACGGCTCGGATACGACAGAAGTTTCGCCCTTATCGGAAAGGCAGGGTTTGAAGCAATGGATTTTCCTTTGTATCCCGAGAAAAACAGACTTGCATTTTTGTCGGGCGAACAATTAAACGCGCCCTTCTTTTCCGATTTGAAAAAGAAAGCGGCGGCAAACGGTTTTTCGATCGGGCAAACGCACGCGCCTTTCGGCTATCGGGAGGACGACGGCAGCACGCTCGACGGGATCCTCGGGATTTATGAGCGCGCCGCGATCGCAACGGCGGAACTCGGCGCGGATAAAATGGTCGTGCATCCGATCAAATTCGAAAACTGCGTGGGCGATTATCGCCGCGAAGAGTGTTTCGAGCTGAATTTGCGCCTGTTTGAAAGGTTAGCGCCGACTCTTGAAAAGTGCGGGGTGACGGCGCTTCTCGAAAATATGTTTATCGCGCAAAAGCCCGACGGGTTCAAACGTTTGTATCCGACGATCTATTCAACGGCGGCGGAACTTGCGCGCGCGGCGGACGCGCTCGGACCTTCGTTCGGCGTTTGCTTCGATTCGGGTCACGCTTTGATCACAAAAGAAGATATCCCCGCCGCTTGCCGTTTGCTCGGGAAAAGGCTCCTCGCTTTGCATTTGCACGACAACACGGGCGATCGCGACGATCATTTGATTCCCTATTTCGGAAAGGTTCCGTTCGACGCGATGGTCGAAGCGCTGAAAGAGATCGGCTACGGCGGCAACGTGAATTTCGAGGTGCATTTCGGAAACGTTCCGGAAGCGCATATCCCGACTGTTTTTTCCTATATCTATGAAGTGGGCGCGGCATTCCGTCGCGTTCTGGACGGAGAATGAATATGAAGATCAGAATAAACGCTTCGAAACCCTACGACGTGATCGTCGAAAGAGGAGGGCGAAACAAGATCGCCGAATACTTAGAATCGCTCGGGCTGAAAGGCAAGGTGGCGGTGATCTCGGATTCGCAGGTCGCGCCCCGCTATTCGGAAGAGCTTTGCGACCTTTTGGTGTACGGCGGCTACGAGCCTTCCGAATTCGTGTTCGAAGCGGGCGAAGAGTCTAAAAACCTGACCGTTTGGTCGGAAATTCAGGAATTTCTCGCGGACGAAGAATTTACGCGCACGGATACCGTGCTCGCGCTCGGCGGCGGCGTAACGGGCGATATGGCGGG
>DBVY01000042.1:7066-10402 GCA_002308575.1 Christensenella sp. UBA1252 | reverse complement strand
GATTTCGGTACGTTTGTACGCTCTTATACATAATGAACTCGCTAAAAAGCGAGTTCTTTTTTTTTGCGGCAGAATTCGTTCTTGTTTTTCGTAGGAACCCGTTTTCTTCGGGCGGTGAAATCAGCCTGTTTCTCTTTCGATTGGAAGAACAATAAATGAGTATTGACATATGGCGTTATATATTGTTAAAATTTAAATAGAATCCTTTGCGTAATTGTTGGATGGTTGAGGGAAAAGATGAAAGAAAAATTTTTTGTTTTTTGCGTAATTGCTATCATTATTGCATCCTTCGTTACACTTTATAAATTTTGTAAGGACAGCGGCGCGTCGAAAGCGGATCCTTCCGCCGATCTTTCTACCGAAGAAATTGCGAATACGGAAGAGAACGGTTCTTCTGTTGAAGAAACGCCGAATACGGAAGAAAACGGTTCTTCCGGAGGAAAACCGACGTCTTATCGTTTGACCTTGTCGGCGGAGCCTTTGGCAGCCGGAAGCGTTTCCGGCGAAGGCGACTATGAAAAAGGCGCCGACGTTACGCTTACGGCAACGACTGAAAACGGATATGAATTCCTCGGCTGGTATGACGGAGAAAACGTGATCGGCACAACGTTAACGCATCGAATCTTGATGCCTTCCGAGGATACGTCGTACGTTGCCCGTTGGCGCGCTTGTACGTATAGCGTAAGTGCGATTGCAGAACCTGCAAAGGGAGGTAGCGTCTCGGGCGGCGGCTCCTACGAGCTCGGCGCCGAGGTGACCCTCGTTGCGACGCCTGTTTCGGGGTATAGTTTCATCGGTTGGTATGAAGGTGAGAATAAAATCGAAGGAGCAACCGACTTGTCCTATTCGTTCGTTCTCTCCACGCATGGTAGATCCGTGACCGCCAAATACGAGCACGTCTTTACTCGATTGGACGATCATTATTTGCTTTTCGGTACTTACCCGCAAAGCGCGGTGTCGGAGAGCTCCGTCGTAAGCGCTTTGAACGCTCAAACGGGGGGTCTCCCGACGGAATCGGACAGCGGAAGCTGGACGTCTTACGATTACTATATGGACGGCAGTAACGCAACCGACTTTATGTGGTATAAGGATATCTCCTATGGCGGAGAAAAATATCGAGGCGTCTATTTCACTTCTTACAGAAAAAGAAACATACCTAAATCCGGCGTCGGTTACGCTCAAGATGAAAACGGATATGTCTTATCAACCGTTTATTGGTTTAAGTACGAGCCGATCAAATGGAAAATCCTTTCGGAAGAGGGCGGCGAAACTTTCATTTTTTGCGATATGATCATCGACAGCCAAGAATTCAATACTACGGGCGGCAATAGCAGTTTTGAGCACAACGGCGGAGTAGGTTACGCGAATAATTACGCGCTTTCCTCCGTCCGAAAATGGTTGAATCAAACGTTCTATCAAACGGCGTTCAGCAATTTGCAGAAACAGTTGATCGTGCTTGCTACTGTGGATAACAGCGCTCGAAGCGCCAACCCGAATAATAACCAGTTTGGGTTTTTCAGCGGAGTCAATACGTATGCGGGCGGGCAAGTCGAAGATCGAGTTTTTCTTTTAAGCGTGCAGGAAGCCACGAACAGCGATTACGGGTTTTCGAGCAGTTGGAGCATAACGGATCCGGCGCGTCATAAAACCTGTACGGACTATTCGAAATCGCAGGGGTTGGACGTAGGTCTTATGTCTTGGTGGCTGCGTTCTCCGTTTTCAAAGCAGCCGGAAGACGCCTTTTGTCAGCACTATAATTATGTCGCCGATCGCGATTACGTGTTCCTTACCTATTACGGAATTTCTCCCGCTTTAAAAATACGAATTTAGTTTTTAAGGTTCGTTTTCGGATGGATAACGACGGAAACGGAGTTTTTTTGTAAACGATATGTTTCGAAATAAGGAAACCATCTTCCGCGATTCGATTTCTTATGCTATAATAATACAAATTATTTCCTTATACATAAGCAAAAGGAATCGGAGGCTAACTCCCTATGAATCTACGAGCCAACATTATAACGAACTCGGTCAGCGTAGTAATCCTGCTGATCTTGTACTTTGCTTCACGAGCCAAAACCTTGCGCGATCGGCCGGAAGACAAGTTGTTTTCGATTATGGTGTTCGGAGTTATGCTCGGTTCGATTATGGAAGCGCTTACTTACGTGATAGACGGAAGAACTTTTACCGGCGCGCGAATATTAAACTATATTCTTAACACTTTTATTTATTCTGCCAATATGCTGCTTCCGTTTTTCCTTATGATTTACGTGGATATTTGTTTCTACGGTAAAATCGAAAGGATTATGAAGTATTATAAACCGCAGATCATTGTCGGAATCATTATGATCGCAATGAATGTCGTAAACTTTTTCTTCCCGATCTCGTATGTGATTACCAAAGCCAACGTTTATGAGCGAAGATGGTTCAGTTACGCTTATTACGCCGTTATTCTTTTTTATTTCATTTCGATTTTCGTTATGATGCAGCAGTATAAGAAAAGGCACGGCGCACGCGTTTTCTATAAGATCGGGATTTTCGTCGTTCCCGTGATTATCGGAACGGGGTTGCAGTTCTTGTTTTACGGACTTTCGCTTGCTTGGTTGTCGTCGGCGATCGGTTTGGTGGGACTGTTTATGGTGCAACAAAACGAAATGGCGTATATCGATCCGTTAGTGAACACGTATAATCGGCAATATCTGGATCACATCCTTTCTTCTTGGCTCTCTCAAAATCGGAAATTCGTCGGCGTTATGATGGATATCGATCGGTTTAAAGCGATCAACGACGGTTTCGGGCATACGGAAGGCGATCGGGCGTTGAAAACAGTTGCGAAAATATTGAAAGAAGCCTCCGCGGGAGGAGAATGGTTGTTCCGCTTTGCGGGCGACGAATTTATTGTTCTCAAATTGAGTGACGTTCCTTCGGGATTGGATGATTACATGAAAGAAGTGATCGGTCGGATCGAAGAATTCAATGCGGCGGCTCACGCTTACGAACTGTCGATTTCTTACGGGATCAGCTTTTTCTCCGAAGGAAACGCCGATACGTTTATGAAAGAAATGGACGAACGGATGTATCAAATGAAAGAGATCCATCACCGCGAAAAGGAAGAGGCTTCTTCCGAAGCGATGTTTACCATCGATTGAGGTCTTATTTGTTTGTTTGCGATTTTTGATCGTTTTTTTCTAACTATGCTTGTTTCTCCTCACTCAACCATTGATAGGTAGACTTTTTAACTGCGTTTTTTTATAATGAGAGGGAAAGGAGGACAACCGGAATGGATCAAATTCAAATCGGAAAGTTCATCGCGGAAAAAAGAAAAGAGCAAGGGTTAAC
>DBVY01000042.1:0-7006 GCA_002308575.1 Christensenella sp. UBA1252 | reverse complement strand
AAGGGAAGACTTATTAAAAGGAGAAAAAATGAAACACTATATTCTTGCGAAATTCAAGGACAAAAGCGACACGGAAAAACTATTTCCGGAGATCAAAAAGCTTTTTGAAAGGACGCTTACAATCGACGGGGTGAAAGACGTCGTCGTGCATAAATCCAACAGTTCCCGCGAAAATCGATACAGTCTTATGATCGAAATGACCATGACGTCGGAGGCGTTGCCTGTCTACGATCTTTCCGTGCCGCATAAGGAATGGAAAGCGCTTTACGGGGACAGACTCGAAAGCAAAGCGATCTTCGATTGCGAGGAAACGGAGTAATCTTTTTCGCTCCGTTATCTATTATCGGAAACCGGGGCGGCGGCTTCCTTACGCAACGGAAAGTTGCGTGAAATACGTTTCGAAATGTGATATAATTCAATTGCATTCGAAAGGAGGTGCCTGAAATGGACACAAAAGACGTTATTTACGAACTCAGAACCAAGAACGGAATGTCACAGGACGAACTGGCGGAAAAGGTTTTCGTTACGCGGCAAGCGGTATCCCGTTGGGAAAACGGGGAAACCGTTCCGAATACCGAAACCTTAAAACTGCTTTCCAAACTGTTTAACGTTTCGATCAATACGTTGCTCGGAGCGCCTCGGCAACTGTTTTGCCAATGTTGCGGAATGCCGCTCGACGATTCGATCATCGGAAAAGATAAGGACGGAACGCCGAACGAAGACTATTGTCAATGGTGCTATGCAGACGGAACGTATACCTATTCGAACATGGACGACTTGATCGAGGTTTGCGTACATCATATGGTAAACGAGAATTTCAACGAACAGCAAGTCCGCGCGTATATGAAACAACGCTTGCCGGAATTGAACTATTGGAAAAAGCAGAGCGAACTCGGCGATAACGGAGCGTTCGAAGCGTTTAAGAAAGAATTGATCGAGGAGATCAACGCGCTCCACGTAAAAGGAATGCCCAAACTCGAAAAACTCAACGCTCTCGTAGGAAGTTTCGTGAACCTTGCGTATCCCCTGCCGAGCGGTGAAAGCGCTCGTTTTTTGAAGGACGGCGTAACCTACTTGGGAAATCAGTTGGAAACGGGAGGGGATCGTTGTTTCGGAGTCCTTGCAAATAAGGACTTTATTCTGATTTGCACCTATCGAGCGGAAGGCGTCGATCCCGAACTCGTCCTTTATAAAAAAAGATATAACGAATAGTGCATATAACGGCCTCGCGGAATCGCGAGGTTTTTTTCTGTGAAATATAAAAGATCGTTTCGAAAAAGATTTTGTTTTCTCGTTCGATTTACAAGCGAATGCGAATATGATATCATTTAGAACGGGTTTGAAATCGTTATGTGGGCGAAAGTGATTTGGGGAATTTTGATACCGCTTTTGGGAACGTGTCTGGGCGCGTCCTGCGTTTTCTTTATACGCGGCGAAATGGACCCGAAACTCAAAAAGGGATTGGTTGCGTTTGCCGCCGGCATCATGGTTTCCGCTTCGTTTTTCAGCTTGATCATTCCTGCGATCGAAGAGTCGAAGTCGCTCGGGCGGCTTGCGTTTCTGCCTTCTGTGATCGGTTTTTTGATCGGAATGCTTTTCCTTCTCGCGCTTGATATTTTGATTCCGCATATCCATAACGATAACAGCGAAGAGGGAGTTCCGAGCGGATTGAAAAACACGACGAAGATGTTTCTCGCTGTCGCGCTCCATAATCTTCCCGAAGGAATGACCGTCGGCGTTATTTTCGCAGGTTGGTTGTACGGCAATGAAAGTATCTCGTTTGCGGGCGCTCTCGTTATGGCGATCGGTATCGCGCTGCAAAACTTTCCGGAAGGCGCGATCGTTTCCATGCCGCTTCGCGCCGAAGGTATGAAAAAGGAAAAGACCTTTCTGTACGGCGTTTTGTCGGGCGTGATCGAACCGATCGGCGCGCTTTTGACGATCTTTGCCGCCAAAGTGTTTCTTCCCGTTCTCCCGTATCTGTTGTCCTTTGCCGCAGGCGCGATGTTTTACGTGGTCGTGGAAGAATTGATCCCGGAAACTTCGAAAGGGGAACACACGAACATATCAACGATCGCATTTGCGGTCGGATTCGTCGTTATGATGGCTTTGGACGTCGGATTGGGTTGATTAAATTTTTGCGCATTTTTACGATAAAAACAAGAAAAAATCGTTTGGAATGACCGAACGATTTTTATTTTTTTTACGTGGATTTCAAAAAAACGTTTTGCTCGCGCGCGCGCTAAATGGTATACTGTTAGTTGGAAAATTTTTGCGCGGAATCACCGCGGTTTCTAATAGGAGGGAATATGAAAGTTCAGTTTACCGAAACGGTACTTCGTGACGCGAACCAATCTTTGATTGCAACAAGACTCCCGATCGAAAAATTCGAGGGTATTCTCGGCGAAATGGATAAAGCCGGCTATTACTCGGTCGAGTGTTGGGGCGGCGCAACGTTTGACAGTTGTTTGCGTTTTTTGAACGAAGATCCGTGGGAAAGGCTTCGCAAGATCAAAGCGGCGATGCCCAACACGAAGTTGCAAATGCTTTTGAGAGGTCAAAACCTGCTTGGTTATAAGCATTATCCGGACGACGTCGTTCGTAAATTCGTCGAGCGTTCGGTGGCGAACGGCATCGATATCATTCGTATCTTCGACGCGTTGAACGATATGCGCAATATCGAAGTCGCGGTCGATGAAACGATCAAACGCGGTGCGCTTGCTTCGGGTGCGATCAGTTACACGACGAGCCCCGTCCACACCCTTAAAAATTTCGTCGAAGTCGGAAAAACGATGAAGAAAATGGGTTGCGCAACGATCTGTATTAAAGATATGGCGGGCGTCATGGGACCGCAAGAAGCCTACGATCTCGTTTCCGCTTTGAAAAACGAAGTTGGTCTTCCCGTCGTGCTTCATACCCATTGCACGACCGGTCTTGCTTATATGACCGTTTTGAAAGCGGTCGAAGCCGGTGTGGACGTGATCGACACGGCGACCAGCACCTTCTCCGGCGGTACGTCGCAACCCGCGACCGAAACGCTTGCTTATGCGCTTCGTCAACTCGGATACGAAGTGGACCTTAACGCGGACGTTTTAAAGCAAGTCAACGATTTCTTCAAACCCGTTTTTGCGGATTTCGTAAAGAGCGGAACGTTGAAAGCCAAATCTCTTTCTACCGATACGAATGCTTTGAGTTATAAAGTTCCCGGCGGCATGCTCAGCAATCTTTTGTCGCAACTTGAACAACAAAACGCGTTGGATCGTTTGGAAGAAGTTTTGACCGAAACTCCGAAAGTCAGAGAAGATCTCGGCTTCCCGCCCCTCGTTACGCCGATGAGCCAAATGGTCGGCGTGCAAGCGACGAGCAACGTTCTTTATGGCAAATACGTGAACGTAGGAAAAGAGGTTAAGGCGTATCTCCGCGGAGAGTACGGTAGGGCGCCCGGTAAGATCAACGAAGAACTGAAAAAGAAAGTTCTCGGTGACGAGCAACCGATTACTTGCCGTTTTGCGGATACCTTGGAACCTGCTTTCGAAAAGACCAAGAAAGAGCTTGCCGGTACCGTAAAATCGGATGAAGACGTCCTTTCTTATATCGCATTCCCGCAAGTTGCGGAGAAGTTCTTTGCCGCGAGAAAAGAAAAGGAAGAAAAGCAAGTGAAATACACCATTGAAAAGGTGGAGGATTGATTATGATTGAATTGATCGCGGCAAATACCAAATTTACCGTTCCGCAAGGGTTGCTTCTTGCGTTGGTCGGTTTTTTGCTTGTCATTTGCGTATTGTTTGTTTTGATGGGGTTCATTTATCTCCTTTCATTTATCGTTCGTTTGATCGAGAACAAGCGCAAAGCGTCGACGGAAACGGGAAAAACCGAGGAGAAAGGATCCGCAGGAGCTCCTGCGCTTGCGCCGGGTTCAAGCGGAGCCGTAAAGCTCAATAACGTGGACGAACGCACGGCGGCGATGATTATGGCAATCGTGGCCGATGAAATGCAAACGCCCTTGAATGAACTCAAATTCATTTCTATCAAAGATGTTACCGAGGAGGCTAAATAATTATGAAATATAAGGTTAAGTTGAACGGAAAAATATACGAAGTCGAAGTTGAAAAGGGAAATGCGGAACTCCTTTCGGAGTATGATGCGATTTCCGCACCTGCGCCCGCTCCCGCCGCCGCTCCCACCGCACCCGCTGTTGCGCCTGCTGCCGCGCCTGCGCCCGCCGCAAGCGGAAATGCGACTCCGTCGCCTCTCCCCGGCGTCGTCGTTGCCGTGAAAAAGAACGTCGGCGATAAAGTCAAAGTCGGCGAAGTCGTTATGCTTGTCGAAGCTATGAAGATGGAAAACGAGATCACCGCGACCAAAGACGGAACGATCGTTTCTATCCTTGCGCCCAAGGGCACGCAAGTTCAAATCGGAACGCCCCTTTTCGAAATCGCGTGAGGGTAATATGAGTGCTGTAAACATTGGTGAAATTCTTAAAAACCTGTGGGCAGGGTCCGGGTATTCGATGATCCATTGGCAACAAGTCATAATGATCGTCATTGCGTGTGGGCTCTTGTTCCTCGGTATCGCAAAAAAATTCGAACCGCTTCTTTTGGTCGGTATCGCATTCGGTATGCTTTTGACGAATCTGCCGGGCTTGAACGTTGAATCCGCGGCACTTTTCCATTCCGAATGGTGGACGGGGGAAGCGGCTGTCGCAAACGGCGTCGATTACGTGAACATTCTGCAACACGGTGGATTATTGGACGTTTTATATATCGGCGTTAAGACGGGCTTGTATCCCTGCTTGATCTTTATCGGTGTCGGTGCAATGACGGATTTCGGTCCGATGCTCGCAAACCCGAAGTCCTTGATCCTCGGCGCGGCGGCGCAGCTCGGTATTTATATGGCGTTGATCCTCGCTATCTCCGTTAGATTTACCGGTGAAGTTGCGGCTTCCGTTGCAATCATCGGCGGCGCAGATGGTCCGACCGCGATTTTCGTTACAAAGGAGCTTGCGCCAGAAAGACTCGGTGCGATCGCGATCGCGGCGTATTCCTATATGGCGTTGATCCCGTTGATCCAACCGCCGATTATGCGTGCGCTTACGACCAAAAAAGAGCGTATGATCAAAATGGATCAACTCCGCACCGTTTCCAAAAAGGAAAAAATCATTTTTCCGATCGCGGTTACGATCATTACCTGCGTCCTTCTCCCGAGCGTAGCGCCGCTTCTCGGTTGCTTGATGTTCGGTAACCTCTTAAAGGAATGCGGCGTGACCGAAAGGCTTTCCGATACCGCGCAAAACGCTTTGATGAATATCGTTACCCTGTTCCTCGGCATCTCCGTCGGCGCGACCGCGCAATTCGAAACTTTCCTTACGTTCGACACCTTAATGATCGTCGGACTCGGATTGCTTGCGTTCTGTTTTTCCACGGCGGGCGGTGTGCTTATGGGCAAGCTTATGTGCTTCATCACGAAAGGGAAGATCAATCCCCTTATCGGTGCGGCAGGTGTTTCCGCCGTTCCTATGGCGGCGCGCGTGGCGCATAACGAAGGAAAGAAATGGAATCCCGACAATTATCTTTTGATGCACGCGATGGGACCGAACGTCGCAGGCGTGATCGGATCCGCAGTTGCGGCGGGATTCCTCCTCGCGTTATTCTGAGATCACCCGCGAAAAGCGGCGGATCGAGCCAAGCGACGTTTCGTCGCTTGGCTTTTTTATCGGCGATCGGATGTTTGAAAAACAATAACGGGATTCGCTACGTTTGTGGTATAATAACTAAATCGGAGGAAGGTTGAAATGCAGAACAGAGAAAAAGCCATCTCCAATACCAGTCTCATCGGAGTGGGCGCGAATGTTGCGTTAGCCGCTCTGAAAGCAATTTTCGGCGTGATCGCGGGATCCGTCGCCGTCATTATGGACGGCGTCAATAATCTCAGCGACGCCCTCTCATCCATCGTTACGTTGGTTGGGGTGAAACTCGCTAAACGAAAGCCCAATCAAAAGCATCCTTTCGGATACGGGAGGATCGAATATTTCAGTACGATCATCGTCGCGACCATTGTCATCGTCGCAGGCTGTACGGCGCTCATTGAAGCGATCAAGAGTTTCTTCACGAAGAGCGTACCGAATTATTCGGCTTATACCTTCGCGATCATCTCGATTGCCGTCGTCGCGAAGATACTGCTCGGTTTATACTTTAAGAAGCAAGGAAAAAAGTACAATTCCGACGCACTGATCGCTTCCGGTAAGGACGCTTCCTTCGATGCGATCCTTTCTTTGTCGACGATCGTCGGCGGTGTGGTCGCGATCTTTGCGGGAGTCTCCATCGACGGCGTTTTGGGCGTGATTATCTCATTCTTTATCTTGAAAGCAGGTCTGGAGATGCTTTTCGATTCCATCAACCATATTATCGGGAATCGTCCCGATAGCGCGATATCCCGTGAGATTAAGGCGAAGATCGGTGAAATAGACGGGGTGATCGGCGCGTACGATTTGGTACTGCATAATTACGGTCCGGACAGGGCGATCGGCTCTGTGCATATTGAAGTTCCGTCCCATTTTACCGCGGATGAAATCCATCGTGTGACGCAAAAGGTGCAAAAAACGGTATACGAGGCATACTCCGTCTTCCTGACGGTGGGGATCTATTCTGTGGACGAGACGAAGAACGATCTCCGCGATCGCATCTTCGAGATAACCAAGAGCCACGACGGCGTCTTGGGTGCGCACGCCTTTTTCCTTAACGAAGAAGAGAAGTTTCTCTCTTTGGACGTGCTCGTTGATTTCACGATCACGGACCGAGTTGCTTTTGCCGAGACTTTGAAGACGGAATATGCCGAGCTTCTCCCCGGGTACCTTTTTGTGATCAATTTCGATGTCAATTACAGCGATTAGGAGGGGAGTATGGAGTATAAATACAGAACGAAGAACGTTTGTGCGGGGGAGATAGATTTTGACCTTACGGACGGCGTGGTCCGTAATATCCGCTTCATCGGCGGCTGCAACGGCAAC
>DBVY01000027.1:16067-17014 GCA_002308575.1 Christensenella sp. UBA1252 | reverse complement strand
TCGATTTTTCGCCCGTCTTTTGAGAGACAGTCTATCGTTTTTCCGTTCCCCCTTGACATACGAAAATAATAGGTATATACTACTTTATGTTCGATAGAGGAGCGTGGCTTATGAAAAGCCGCGGGGCAGGCTTGCCCGCGGTGGGAAAGGAGGTCACGCCGAAGGATGCGCTTCAGCCTGTACGGGCGCGTTCTGGGGCGACGGGGAATACCCTTCGCACTGTCGCAGAGAATGCGGAGAGCTATCCACCTATGACCTCGGTTTCGGTTTGGCGGCTCTTATGCCGCTTTTTATTTTGATCACATTGGCGCTTCGGCGCAAAAGGAGAAAACTATGGTAGGTACTTTTTGGGCATTCGTGCCCGCAATCATCGCGATCGTGCTCGCGCTTGTGACGAAGCAAGTTTATCTTTCGCTTTTCGCAGGTATTTTCGCGGGCGCTATGTTCCTCGCGGGCGGCAACCCGATCGAGGCGATCAGCAACTTGTTCATCACGATGGGCGGTCAGCTGGGCGGCAACGGCGGCATTTTGATCTTCCTCGTGATCCTCGGCATCTTTGCCGTCTTGATGGTCAAAACGGGCGGATCGAAGGCGTACGGCGAATGGGCGACCGGCAAGATCAAAACGAAGAAAGGCGCGGAACTCGCAACCGTCGGACTCGGCGCTTTGATCTTCGTGGACGACTATTTCAACTGCTTGACCGTCGGTAACGCAATGCGCCCGGTTACGGATAAGCACAAAATCTCCCATGCGAAGCTCGCGTATTTGATCGACGCGACCGCGGCTCCGGTCTGTATCATCGCCCCGATCTCTTCTTGGGCGGCGGCGGTTGCCGGAAACGTGGAAGGCGAAAACGGCCTCGTAACGTTCATCAAAACGATCCCGTTCAATATGTACGCGCTTTTGACGATCGCGTTTATGGTCGTCACCGTGTTGCTTCGCTTGGA
>DBVY01000027.1:0-16024 GCA_002308575.1 Christensenella sp. UBA1252 | reverse complement strand
GAAACCGATCTTCCGACCAAGGACGTGGAAGGCGGCGAAAAGGTCAAAGGCAAGGTCATCAATCTCGTCTTCCCGATCGTGACGTTGATCCTTTGCTGCGTCGGCGCGATGATCTATAACGGCTTCTTCTATGATTGGGACGCGGGCGTCATCGGCAGAACGCTCCAATCCGAAACCGTGCTCGAAGCGTTCAGCAACTGCGACGCGGGTTCGGCTTTGGCAATGGGTTCGTTCATCGCCCTCGTCATCACCGTCGTTTTCTATCTCTGCACCAAGGCGATCACCTTCAAAGGCAGTATGGAATCCATTGTGGACGGCTTTAAGTCCATGGTTCCCGCAATCTTGATTTTGACCTTCGCTTGGACGCTCGGCGGTATCATGGGCGCGAAAGGCGCGGGTATCGACGAAGCGGGCAAGGCGATCGCGGACGGCACGTTGAACGCGAAAGCGTTCGTGCAAGCGCATATCACGGCGGACAGCATGGCGCTCGGTGTGATCCCGTTCGTCTTCTTCCTGATCGCTTGTTTGCTTTCCTTCGCGACGGGTACCTCTTGGGGAACGTTCGGCGTTTTGATCCCGATCTCGACCGCCGTTATGTCGGCTTCTTCGAACGAAGGTTTGTTCTTCCTGACGATGTCCGCGGTCCTCGCGGGTGCGGTGTACGGCGACCACGTCAGCCCGATCTCGGATACGACGATCATGGCTTCTTCGGGCGCGCAATGCAACCACATCGACCATGTTAAGACCCAGCTTCCCTATGCGACCATCGTCGCTTTGACGTCCGGTATCGTCTATTTGATCATGGGCTTCATCACGTCGAGCTCGCTCGGCAAGTCTTATGGTGCGAGCGCCGGTTTGACGCTTGCGGTCGGCTTTGCGCTTCTCGCGCTCGTGATCCTTCTGTTGTTCTTCCTCGATAAGAAGGGGATTATCGACAAGATGGACGACGCGATCACCGGCTTCTTCGGCAAGCTTTCCAAGCATCCCGGCGCCCGTCCGATCGAAGAAACCGTCCAAGGCAGTTCCGAAGTGACGGACGAGATCGAAGAGATGAAAGAGAAAGAGGAATAATTCCTTATCGATTCAAAAAAAGCGGCTGTTCGAGTTTTCCGAACAGCCGTTTTCTTTTGTGTTGTTTCAGTTGGATCGTTCGAGCGAAGATCAGGAGAGGACGAAAAGATCGGTGACTTCGCCTACTTGCAATGTCAGATATACGTCGTTCCCGTATCGGGTAACGTCGCCGATGCCGTCGTAGCCCGCGGCGATCAGGGTTTCTCCGAACAGGGAGCGAATGCCCGCTTTTCCGTTCTCTTTGAAGACGGCGAAGCCGTCCCAATAGAAGGGGAAGGTGTCATCCGAGCAGTAGATCGTTTGTCCGTCTTTGGAAACGATATAGGCTTTTCCGTCCTTAACGCCGATCGCGCGCCCGTCTTTGAATTCGGATAAATAGGTGTATTCAAATGGAAGGACGGTTTTTCCGTTGCTGTCGAAAACACCGTATAAAGAGCGCCCGCCCTCGATCTTTGCGGCAACGATCACGTCGTCCGACCACTTGACCGATTGATAATTCTCGTTCGGCATCGTCAAAACGGCGTTCAGATCTTGATCGAAAAGATAGAGTTTATCCGAGTCGACGGCGGCGGCGCAGTATCCGTCGCGGAAGACCAACAGGGGCGAGATCCCCTTCGGCATGGTTTTCAGGATCGTCAGAGAGGAATCGGACAAAACGTAATCCATTCTTCCTTCCTCGTTCTTGTCGGTGATCACGTAATCGCTTTCCGCGAAATAGCCGTCTTTCAAAGGGTAATTCTTGCGCTCCGAAACCGAAAGTCCGAAGTCGTAGCGATTATGCAGTTTGTAAATAAAGCGTTTTGCGTCGATCTCGTGCGCGCCTTCCGTGCCGATCGTGATCTTAAAGACTTTTTGGTCGTAATAGCTTTCCCCGTCCTCGTTTGCGATGCGAATTTTGTAGAAATCGCTGTCCGAAACCTTATAATTGTAAACGACGATGAAATCGTTGCCGCCCGCATAGGAAACGTAGGGTTCGGCGTCGGTGGAGCCGAAAATACTGCGCACGCATTCTCCCGTGCGCGCGTTGAAAATGAAATAAGAACCCGTTTTCGAGCTTTTCGCAAGTAAGAAGTTTTCGCAGGAAACGTACTCGTATTCCTTTCCGAAAATGCTTCCGAAAAGAACGTTTCTACCGGTCTTGTCGTACACGAAGCTGTAATCGACTTCGGTGATTTTAACAAAACCTCCGCCCACGTCCTCGATCGACAAAGGATAGTCGGAACCGTAAACGCGCGTTCCGTCTTTATAAAAGACGATAAACAGGGAGTCGTCGGACAAATTCGAGCCCGCAAGGAAAAAATCGCCGTCCGCGGAGATGGATTCGTATTGAATGGGGATCACGATATCGCCCGTCGAAACGCTCGCCACGCCGTAAGTTTTGCTCTCGTCCGTATTTTTGCAAACGCTGACGCGATCTTCGCAGAGAACGCTGTCGAACGTTCCGTCTTTCGGGCGGAAGCGAACGGCGCTCGTCGCCGCGGCGTATGAAGAGAAGGGGACGTAAAACCCGCCCGCCTTTTTGGGGGAGCAAGCAAATAAACTTGCGGACAAGATCAAAAGCGTAAAAATCGCGGCGAAAAATTTTTTCATAAATTCATTGTATCATATCGCGCGCGATTTTTTCGTTAAATTTCCTAAATGCGCGAAGATTATCGGGAAAAAACGTCAAAAAAGAGGGTTTCAAGCGATCCTTTTTCGTTTTGCGACCTTTTGTCTGCGGTAAAATGGCAGGAAAAGGAGAAAAGGATTATGGAAAGAAGGGAAAGATCGGGCGTAAAAGAGATCGACGACGGTTTCGTGTCGCTTGGAAAAGAAGTCAAAAAAGCGGCGGGCGGCGGCAAGCTGATTCTGTTCGCGGAAGGGGAAAAAGCCTTGGAAGGCGCCGCGGCGGCGCTCGGCGTCGAAGGGTTTACGGTCTTAAAGACCCAAGTGAACGGCAAAACGCTTTCCCGTTATTCGGTCTTAAACGAAAAAGAATATCCGGAATGCGTTTCGGCGGTTGTCGGCGTCGGAAGCGCGGCGGCGATGGAATGCGCGAAAGCGTTTAAAAAATCCCGCGCTTTGACCTGTTTTTTGTTTCCGACCGATCTCGGAGGTATGAACGCGCTCTCGGACGAAGCCTATTTCTTTACGTCCGGCGGACTCGCTTCCTTTTCCGCGCCCGTTCGCACGATCCTTCTCGATAAAAAGATGCTCGCGGCGTCGCGCTCCGGCGCGAAAGGGATCGGCGCGTTTTTTGCGCATTTTACGGGCGTTTTGGACGGCGCGTACGAGCGCCTTTTGAAGAGAGGCGAAAGCCCTGCCGCCGCGCTTGCCGCGCTTCGTTCTTCCGCTCTGAAATTGTCGGATATTACCGAAGAAAATGCGTCCGAAAAGGTCTATGATGCGATCGAGGAACTTGCGCTTACCGTCAAAGAGAAAAACCTGTTCCGGAATCCGTCCGCGGAAACGCTCGCGGCGCTTCTTGCGAAGGACGATTCTCGCGGCTATCCGTCCGCGCTGTTTCTCTCTTCTTACGCGCTTTTGCGGTTGTACGCTTTTTATTGGGGTGAGGTTCCGCTCGATCGCGCGTTGCCGCCCGACCGCGTAAAAAACATCGAATTGCTTTCGTCATGCGGCGTTAGTGCTTCCGCGCTTCTCGGGCGGGTGAACGAGCGTTACGCCGAGGATGCGGAGGAAAGGAGAGCGTTGACCGCGGAGTACAAAGAGGACTTTTTAAAGGTGATCGAAGAGGGCGTTTTGCCCCTTTCCGCGTCGTGTCGCGCCTATCGGCGCCTTTTGAAAAAAGAGGGTGGCGAGATCCCCCTTTCTTCCGAGCGTATACTTGCCTTCGTTTCCTTGACGGGGGAGCTCGTTTCGGGGTATCCTTTAATCAAACATATCAAAACGACGGGGCTGATCGAGCCGCTTCTCCTGCGGCTGACCCCGAAAAAGGACGAAAGATGAAAGACCTCGAAGACGTCAAATTGTATTTAATGGATATGGACGGCACCGTGTACGTCGGCGACGAACCGATCCCCGGCGCGATGGACGCGCTCGTTACCCTCAAAGAGAAGGGCAGGAAGGTTCTTTTTTTGACGAATAACAGTTCGAAAACCGCCGAAGCGTACGTTGCGAAACTCGAAAAAATGGGATATGCCGCAACCGAAAGCGACGTCTTTTCGAGCGGCGAAGCCACGATCGACTTTCTCTTAAAAGAGCGCAAAGGGAAGAAGATCTATTTGCTCGCGAACGCCGCCGTTTACAAGCAATTCGAGGACGCGGGCGTGCCGCTCGCGGAAGAGGGCGCGGATATCGTCGTTTTGTGTTTTGATACCGAACTTACCTATCAAAAACTGGTGACCGCCTGCAACTATTTGCAGGAAGGAAAGGAATATATCGCGTCGCACCCTGATTTCAACTGCCCCGCGAACCCCTATCCCGTGCCGGACGTCGGCTCCATGATCGAGCTGATCAAGGGAACGACGGGGCGCGTTCCCGACCTGATCGTCGGCAAACCGTACTCCGTGATGGCAAAATGCGTGGCGGAGCGCTTCGGCTTGAAGCCGAGCGAGATCGCGATGGTCGGCGACAGGCTTTACACCGATATCATGTTCGCCGTCAACAACGGAATGAAAAGCATTCTCGTTCTGACGGGCGAAACCTCGAAAGAAATGCTGGACGCGTCCGACGTCCGTCCGACCGTCGTTCTCGACACCTTTTCGGACGTTCTTTCGCACGTATGAAATGCTTCCTTTGTCCGCGAAATTGCGGCGCGGACAGGGAAAAAGAAGTCGGCTTTTGCGGCGCGGGCGCCGAGGCGGTCGTGGCAAGGGCGGAGCTTCACTTTTGGGAAGAGCCGTATCTTGCCGGCGGAGGCGCTTCGGGCGCCGTCTTTTTTTCGGGTTGCAACCTGCAATGCGCGTTTTGCCAAAATCAAAAAATATCCTTTTCGGTCAAGGGAGAGCAAACGAGCGCCGCGGCGCTCGCGGATATTTTTCGCCGTTTGGAGGACGAAGGCGCGGAGAATATCGATCTGATCACGCCGACTCCTTACGTCGATTCGATCAAAGCCGCTTTGGACCTTTATCGCCCGTCCGTCCCTGTGATCTATAACTGCGGCGGCTACGAAAAGAAAGAAACGATCTCCTCGCTGAACGGGTATATCGACGTCTATCTGCCCGACTATAAATATTTCGACGACGCGCTCGCGCTTCGTTACAGCCGCGCGCCCCGTTATCGGGAGTATTGCGAGGAGGCGATCCTCGAAATGCGCGCGCAGGTAAAGGACGAAGTCGTGGACGGCGTCCTTAAAAAAGGCGTCGCCGTTCGCCATCTCGTCCTTCCTTCCCATTCCCGCGATTCGATCGCCGTGCTCGACCGCGTGTTCGCGCTGCTCGGAAAGGACGTCCATCTCTCGATCATGAGCCAATACCTTCCCTGCGGCGACTTGTCCGCATTTCCCGAGATCACCCGTACGCTTTCTCCGCTCGAATATAAAGCCGTTATAGCCCACGCCGAAAAACTCGGTTTCGAAAACGCCTTTATGCAGGAACTGTCCTCCGCGAAAAAGGACTACGTCCCCGCTTTTTTGCGCTGAATATCCCGTTATCCTCGTCAACGAAATCCTTTTAATGAAAATCGGGCAGGCGCCTTGCTTCGAATGCAAACGATGCTTTACGCAAATAATCAAAACGTTTCATTTATTTTACGATTTTCCCGAAATACAAAAAAAACTTTGAATTTTGTTGGGACAAACCCCCTTCCGAATTCGTTTTTATATATGAGGGGGTGTAAAAAATGAGGGAAAAAGCATTGACCGCTCGGCTGTAAACGAAAATTGACAAATTCGTTGCGGTTTTGCTATTATATAAATAATCAGGAATTGAAAAAGGAAAAATTTGTGTTTAAGAAACTGAGCTGTTTTTTATTGTTAATTGTGTTGATGGGGATGGTTTTCGCGGGGTGTAAAGCCAATGCCATTGATGTTGGCGGGCGAGTGGAAGGCTGCAAGCCTTCGCCTTCCGTAACGATACGCGTTAGAATGAAGAAAAGCGTTTACGCGAGGGACGAGGATATAGAAATTGCGGTCGGATACGGATTTCGTTTTTCGGACATACGTAGCTTCGTTGAAAACGAAACACCTTTGGAACTGATTATAAAAGCCGAAAATTTTACGATTTCCGACGGAGAAGCCTCCGTTGAAGATCGTTTCGAGAAGTCTACGACGGAGTACACCGATCACAAATTCATCGCTACGTTAAAGGGGAAACGGTATATGCCGAATCACTTTGAAACGTATACGCTACGTTTTCGCTCGGGTGAAGATCAATTGCAAAGTAAACTGTTTTTTACTGTTGGACTACGAATTCAAGAAAACATATTGGAAGGCGATGGCGTTTCTTTATATTTTGCCACAAACGATAAAAGCGTCACATTTAGCGAAAAATCATCGGAAGATGCCAAGAAGAAGTTGAAATAAGTAAAAATAAATTATGAATAAGCGTAAAAGGATACAATCAAAAGCTACTACTCCAACGGAGAAAAAGCCGAATTTGAAAAAATCAAAGAGGGTCAAAGCAATTGTTCTGCTAGTTTTGATGCTCGTAAGTGTACTGAGTCTGTATTTCGGGAATCAGAAAGCGAGCTGGTATACCGAAGCGCAACACTTAGCGCGCGTCACAAAACGCATACAAAATAAGTATATAAACGGGGATTGCTTTTTACGATCTTATGAGGGTTCGGAGGCGGAAAAGCATGAATATATCAAAGCTACCGGATTCGAAGTGTTTCCTCTCTATGATGAAAATGAAAAATTAAAATTTTTTTTGGTTGAGTTTAAACCCTATGGCTATTTATATGTTTTGATCCGAGATGAACGATTGAAACCTTTTGGATTTATGGGCGTAAGCACAAGTATGTATAAGCTTTCCGATGTAAAAGGCGCGCCTGCTTGGACGCCTTGTAAGATTGATGAAAACGATGAGAATTCAATCCACTGGGAAACCGACTCAGGCGAAAAAATATTTTATCGAAACAGCCCTTTTGCAATACGTGAAGTTAATAATCAAAAACGATATTTTATTACATATCGGGGACCGAATGGATCAACACCTATTCCGGCGGTAAAGAAAGGTGGTGACTTTATTAACTTGTATTCTCTATCGGAATTTAAAATGGAAAATGGGGAACCGAACAAACCGCAGGCAATTTCCGATTATATTATTTTTATAAATAAGAAATATTTTGATTTATGAAATGGGGGGGGGTATGCCGGGCGCAACGGAAGGGTTCGTTAATATTTTCGACGTGGACGCTCTCACGATGGCGTACGATCCGGTCGCTTTTGCCGCGGACGTTCTGTTATACGGACTTTACACATATGAGGAATTTTCGGCGCTTGTTCCGATACCCGAAACGATCTTCGACGCGTTCAACGGGCAGTATTTGAAAGTGTCGATCGGGAAATGCTTGATCACCCTCGCGGATATTCTTGCGCTTGCGGAGAGATACGCTTCGTTCTTTTGATAAGACGTTTTTTCGAAAAGGCGAATTTCCGTTGTCCTCTTCGATCGTCGGCTAATTATATATTTAATGTTATACTCATTTCTTAAAACGCTTGACATTGCTTTTCGCGGTGGGTATAATAAAACAGCCTACGCAAAGTAGGTAATTTTTGATATCGACAAAATAAAGTGAGGATATAGAAATGAAAAGAACCTATCAACCCAAGAAAAGACACAGAAGCAAAGTGCACGGTTTCCGTGCGAGAATGGCGACCAAAGGCGGAAGAAACGTGCTTGCCAGAAGGCGCGCGAGAGGCAGAAAAGTTCTTTGCGCGTAATCCCCGTAAATGCATAAGCAAAACAGGCTCCAAAGTTCCAAAAGTTTCGACTATATTTATAAGCACGGCGCTTCGTTTAAGGACGAGCTCCTCGTGCTGTTCGTCGTAAAAAGCAAGATCAAAGAGCCGAAGGTCGGATTTTCGGTCGGGAAAAAAGTCGGCGGAAGCGTTCAGAGAAACAAGACCAAGCGTCGCTTGAAGAACGCGCTTTACAGAGTGTTTGCCGGCGTCAAAAGAGGAAATAATTACGTTGTCGTCGCGCGGTCCGGCAGTGCGGACGCGTCCTTCGACGCGCTCTCCGCTTCCCTCGTTTCGCTGTTCAAAGCGGCGGGGTGTCTCGCGGAGAAAACGGAGGTTTCCGATGAATAAAGCGGCTAAAACCCTTCTCGGGTTTTATAAATCGAGCATATCGCCCGCCCTTCCGAATAAATGTATTTACACCCCGTCTTGCTCTTCGTATACTTATCAGGCGATCGAGAAGTACGGGATCTTTCGAGGCATTATCAAAGGTTTTCTGCGCATTTTGCGTTGCAACCCCTTTGCAAAAGGCGGGTTTGACCCCGTCAAAGAGAATTATAGAGGAAAAGCCAAATGGTTACTTTAACTTCGTTTTTCGTTTCGAGCGCTCCTACGATTACGAACTGGATCGGCAAACTGATCTTTTTGATGTATAAAGGCATCGGAAACTTCGGTTGGACGGTCGTTTTGTTTACCGTTGCGCTGAAACTCATCCTGTCGCCTTTGGATGTTTGGCAAAAGCGCACGATGATGAAAAACAATCGGGCGATGAAGATCATTCAGCCCGAGCTTGAAAAACTCAAAAAGACGTATGCGAATGCGCCCGACGTTTTGCAACAAAAACAGATGGAGCTTTACAAGAAGCACGGCTATTCGATGACGGGCGGTTGCTTGCCCGCGCTTTTGACGCTCGTGATCTTCTTCGTCGTCTTCTCCGGCTTTAACGCCGCCGTTCGTTACAAGAACGAAACGATCGTTTACGATCTGACGCTGAAATATGAGCAGACGGTCGAAGCGAATCCTTCGATCACGGAAGACGCGCTCGATCAGGAGATGGTCGCGGCGTACAACGAGGAAAAAGAGGGCTGGCTGTGGATCAAGAACGTCTTTATGCCGGACACCTATGCGAACCCCGTTCCCACCGAAAAAAAATTCGTCGGTAGGGGGCTCGGTCAATTGAACGCGAAACTGCCGGACGAAACGAGGGTCTTGAACCTTTCTCGTTCACGCTATAACGACGGGTACGACGCCGTTTTGAAACCCGCGATGGAGTCTTATAACAAAGTCACGTTCTTCGATATGAAGCATTGGAACGGATACTTTATCCTGCCCCTTCTGTCGATCGCGCTTTCGATCGTTTCGGTCAAGCTGACCAAAGCGAACCAACCCGAAATGCCTCAGCAGACGGACGCGAACGGAAACCCGACCAACGCCGGGCAGGGAATGATGAAAGCGATGAACTGGATGATGCCCGCGATGATGGGCGTGTTCGCCTTGTTCTATTCTTCGGCGTTCTGTATCTATATGGTTATGAACTCCTTTATCACCGTCCTTTTCAACGCGGCTTGGAACGTGATCCAAAAGAAGCTGGACGCAAAGGAAGAAGATCGCCGTTTGCAGGTTACTTTCAAGAGATAATTTAATGAAACGGCTTTCTGCCGTTCGGAGGAACTATGATCAGTATTGAAAAGAAAGCGGAGAGCGTGGAAGAAGCCGTCAAGCAAGGGCTGCTCCAACTCGGAATGGATGAAAGCCAAGTGGACGTCGAAGTGATTTCCGAAGGCGGAAACGGAGAGGAGGCGATCGTTCGCCTTTCCACGAAATGGTCGGAAGAGGACGGCGTGTTGGACTTCGTTTGCGGCCTTTTGGACAGAATGGATCTCGATTGCTCGCTCGACGTCGAGCCGATCGAATCGGGTTACCGCGTTACGATCAGCGGCGAGGATTCGTCCTTCGCGATCGGTCACAGGGGCGAAGTGTTGGACGCGATCCAATATCTCGCGCAGATCGCGATGAACCGCGACAAAGAAACCTACACAAAAGTCGCCGTAGACGCCGAAAATTACAGAGTCAGGCGCGAAGCGACTTTGCGCGACCTTGCGAAGCGTCTTGCGGATAAAGCCGTTCGCAATCGTCAGAGAGTCGAGCTTGAACCGATGAACCCGCACGACAGAAAAATCGTCCACGAAACGCTCGCGGAAAACGACGACGTCGTTACGTTCTCGACCGGCACGGAGCCGAACCGCTTCGTTACGATCGATCCGAAAGAGCCCGAAAGAACGTTCGGAACGCAAAGTTCTTTCCGTAAGCACGGGATCAAGACGAGAAGTTTCGGCGCGAAAAGAAGAGGTTTTTAAGAATGGATACCATCGCGGCGATCTCAACCCCCGTCGGGGAAGGCGCGATCGGTATCGTCAGAATGAGCGGAGAGCAAGCATTATGCCTTGCGCTCCGATTTTTTAATTCTCCGAGGATATCTTCGATCGAGGACGTCGTCCCGAACGATCTTCGTTTGGGAACTTTTTCTGACGGCGCGATCAAAGAAAAGTGCATGATGGTCTATTTCCGCGCGCCCCATTCCTATACGGGCGAAGATATGGTGGAATTTCATTTGCACGGCGGATCCTTCCTCGTTAAAAAGGTATTGGAAGATCTGCTCGGCGCGGGCGCGAGATTGGCGGCGGCGGGCGAGTTTACGAAGCGCGCGTTCTATGCCGGAAAACTGACGCTTGACGAAGCGGAAGGCGTTTCGGCGATGATCTCGGCGGAGAGCGAAGCGGAACTGCGCGGCGCCTATTCTCTGATGAGCGGGCGTTTCAACGAAAAGATAGACGCGCTGACCGAGGAGCTTACGAAAGTGCTTTCGACGATGGAAGCCTTTTTGGATTACCCCGAGGAAATGGCGTTCGAGGCGGACGACGCGCGCGAAAGGGCGCTTTCCGTTCGCGACAAAACGAAGTCGCTCCTTGCCTCGTTTAAAGAAGGGAAACTCGTTAAGGGCGGCGTAACGGTCGCGATCGTCGGAAAGACGAACGTCGGAAAGTCGTCCTTATTGAATGCGATCGTCGGGCATCAGCGCGCGATCGTAACGGACGTGCACGGCACGACGCGCGATATCGTGGACGAAACGATGATCCACAAAGGCGTCAAACTTCGCTTTTTGGACACGGCGGGACTGCGCGAAACGCAGGACGTCGTCGAGAGCATCGGCATCGAGCGTTCTCTATCCGCCGCGCGCGGCGCGGACGTCGTCGTTTACGTGGCGGAAGCGAATTCCGCGCCGGACGAGGATGAGCTCGCGTTGATCCGCAGTTTTTCGAAAAAGGTGATTTTGGTCAGCAACAAGGTGGACGTTCTCGGCGTTTCTGAAAACGGATTGAACGTCAGCGCGAAGACGGGCGAAGGCGTTCCCGTTTTGCTGGACGCGATCGTGCGCGCCGCGATCGGAGATTATCGCGCGGAGGACGCTCTGACCGAAGAGCGCCACGCCGATTGTTTGCGCCGCGCGCTGAAATCGCTGGACGATGCTTTGTCCGCTTGGGAAATGGCGAACGCGGAATGCGTGCTTTTGGATCTCCGCGAGAGCATCGGCGCTCTTTCGGAGATATCGGGAAAAGGAGCGACCGAACGCGTAATCAACGACGTGTTCAGCCGTTTTTGTGTGGGAAAATGAAATACGACGCGATCGTGGTCGGCGCAGGGCATGCGGGCGTAGAAGCCGCGCTTGCGCTCGCTCGACTCGGAAATCAAACGTTAATCGTAACGCTATCGAAGAATTCGGTTTCGCATATGGCGTGCAACCCGAACGTCGGCGGCACGGGCAAAGGCCATCTCGTTCGCGAGGTGGACGCGCTCGGCGGGCAAATGGGGCTGAACGCCGATTCTTCTCTTTTGCAAATCAAAATGCTGAATAAGAATAAGGGCGCCGCGGTGCAGAGTTTGCGCGGGCAGACGGATAAAGAGGTCTACCACGAAAATATGCTCCGAACTCTTCTTTCCGAAAAGAACCTGACTCTTCTCGAAGGCGAATGCGAGGATATCCTCGTCGAGGACGGGAAAGTCGCGGGCGCCGTGATTAACGGCGAAAATATCTTTTCCGAAGTTGTCGTCCTTTGCACGGGCGTTTATCTTTCTTCGCGCACGATCACAGGCGAAGAGATCCACGAGGCGGGTCCCTACGGGTTCGAGAATGCGAAAAAGCTTTCCGCCGCGCTCGTCGCAAAAGGGTTGCCGCTCCGCCGTTTTAAAACAGGAACGCCCGCGCGCGTGTACGCGAACAGTATAGATTATTCGGTGATGGAGAGGGAGGACGGAGATTTCGATATCAACTGTTTTTCCTTTTTGACCAAAGGCAAACTCCTCGAACAGGTTCCTTGCTATCTGACCTATACGAACGAAACCACCCATAAGATCATTCGCGACAATATCGATCGCGCGCCGCTCTATAACGGAACGATCCACGGCGTCGGCCCGCGCTATTGCCCGTCGATCGAAGATAAGATTATGCGTTTTGCGGATAAAGAGCGCCACCAGATCTTTATCGAACCCGAAGTCAAGGACGGCGAATTGATGTACGTGCAAGGCATGAGCAGTTCGATGCCCAAGGACGTGCAGGAAAAGATGTATCGCAGCGTAAAAGGGCTCGAAAACGTGCGGTTCGCGCGCTATGCGTACGCGATCGAGTACGATTGCATCGATCCGCTGGCGCTGACCCCGGCGCTCGAAGTCAAAATGATCAAAAACCTGTTTTCCGCGGGTCAGTTCAACGGCAGCAGCGGTTACGAGGAAGCGGCGGCGCAGGGCATTATGGCGGGTATCAACGCCGCGCGGCGCCTCAAAAATCTGCCGCCCGTCGTGCTCGGACGCGACGAAGCGTATATCGGCGTTTTGATCGACGACCTCGTAACGAAAGGCACGAACGAACCCTATCGAATGATGACTGCGCGCGCGGAATATCGCTTGTCGCTTCGGCAGGATAACGCGGACAAGCGCTTAACGCCCCTCGGGCGCGAGATCGGTCTCGTTTCGGACGAGAGATGGCAAAGCTTCCTCGAAAGAAACGGGAAGAAAGAGGCGATCGCGGAAGCGTTCAAAATCAAAGTTCCCTTAAAAAGCGTCGAAGCGCTGTTTGCGGAAAAGGGTGAAACCGCCTCGGCGGGCATGTCGATCGAAGAGCTTTTGAAGCGCTCGTTTATTTCCGCGAAAGATATCCTTCCGTTTCTGCCCGAAGACCTTCGGGACGAGGATCTTGCGGAAGAATGCGCCGTGGACGTAAAGTACGGCGGTTACCTCGTGAAGGAAGCCGCGCACCGCGAAGAAATGCGCAAAATGGAAGAGAAAAAGATCCCGGAAGGGATCAACTATTTGTCGATGCCGAACCTTCGGATCGAAGCGCGCCAAAAACTCGATAAGATCCGCCCGCTTACGCTCGGGCAAGCGTCGAGGATCAGCGGCGTCAGTCCCGCGGATATCGCGGTTTTGATCACCTATCTCGTAAAGGGGAACCGATAAAATGTTGAAAGAGATCCTTGCGAAAATGAACGTCGAGATCGGCGAGAGGGAAGAAAGGCTGTTTGATCTTTATTACGGCAACCTGACGTCTTGGAACGAAAAGTTCAACCTGACCGCCGTGACGGAGCGAAACGAAGTGGACGTAAAGCACTTCGCGGATAGTTTGTCTGCGCTCGACTTTTTCCCGAAAGGCGCTCGCGTGGTGGACGTCGGAAGCGGCGCGGGCTTCCCCGCGATCCCCTTGAAGATCGTGAGGGACGACCTCGATATCACGATGTTGGACGCTTTGAACAAAAGGGTGGTATTTTTGAAGGACACGCTTGCGGTTTTGGATCTTCCGGGTGCGGCGATGCACCTTCGCGCGGAAGAAGCGGCGTATACTTCGCTTCGCGAAAGTTTCGACGTGGCAACGGCGCGCGCGGTCGCGAAGATCAAAATTTTGGCGCAATATCTGCTTCCTTTGTTGAAAGTCGGCGGACGGGCGATCCTCTATAAAGGCGGCGACGTCAAGGACGAGCTCAAAGAAGCGGAAGGCGCGATCAAACTCCTCGGCGGCGTCGTAACCAAAGCGGAGCGCCGCGATTTCGAAGGGCTTTCGCGCACGATCGTCGTGATCGACAAGGTGTTTTCCACGCCGAGCGCGTATCCGAGAAAGAAAATCAAATAGCCTTTTTCAAGAGCATCCGTTCCCCCTCGTTCGGGGCGGATGTTTTTTTGTCTTTACACTCTTTGGTATTAGTGGTATAATATTCGCATCGATCGAAAGGAGAGATCTATGAAAACGATGAAAAAATTTTGTTTGATAACGGTTCTCGTGCTGGCGCTCGTGTGCCTGTTCGTGTTGGTCGGGTGCGACGGCGTTAACGTCGATGATGAAAACGGAACGTTCGATATAAAGATCGAAGGTTCGGTTAACCTTACCGTTTCCGGACAATTGATCGGAAAACAGACGTTTACTTCCGCAGGCGAGATCGCTTCCACGATCGAAACCGTTTCGAACGGCATGGTGACGGCGAACGCGCTTTCGGGCAGGATCGTCGTTGAGGACAGCGCGGTTTATCGGATCGAGTTGACGAATATCCCGAGCGAAACGGATGTCAGAGCTTATATCGAAACCAAAAAGAGAGAGTATGCGGCGGCATTTGCCGATTGGACGGCATTTCCGAATTCCCCCGCCTATTATGCGACGCTGAACGGAAAGGACGTCGTCGTTTTCTTTGATTCCTCTGTCGATAATGCCGAAATCGATATTTACGTTTTGTACTTCGAATCGGGCTCCGTTCAAGAAATTGCGGCGGCGATCGGCTCGCAAGGCGGTAACGGCAACGAAAGCGGTAACGGCGGTTCCACGATCGGCGGAAACGGAAACACAGCCGGCGACGGGAGCGGTAAAACGAATCAAGGCGGCGGTGAAAGCGGCGGCGGAGAAAACGGAAACGGCGGCGATGAAGGCGGCGAGAACGGCGGAGATCCGAACGGTGAAGGCGATCAAACGCCTCAATCCGTACGTTACACGGTTATGGACGTGGACAAAGACGGAACCCAATCGCTTTATCTTTCCGATACGGTAAGATACGGCGCGGAAACTAAATTCGATTGGTGCGATTTCGTGGTCTTCCGCGATCCGGAATTCAAAGAAGAGATCGACCCGAACGAAGCGATCGAAATGACGGAAGACATCACGGTCTATCGCAGAGATAACTTGGACAAAGTTCCCGTCTTCGTAACGATCCATCATATCATTAACGGGATCGAGGAGAAGAGCAAGCTAGAGCATTATACCTTCTATCGGGGTAAGATCGTGAATGAAACGTCCAATCGTCGCGGCGGAATGGAATACAAACTTTATCGCGACAGCGGGAAGAGCGATTACTTGTTTGAAAAAGGCGCGATCGTGATCCACGACGAGGACGACAAGGCGAATTGGTACGCTTTCCGCGAAGATCCTCTCTTCCACAAGGTAACCTTCAAAATCGGGGAAAAGGAGCTCGGGAGTGGTTTGGTGTACGAAGGCACCATATTCGGGCGCTATTCCGCGATGGATCATCTCGGCGGCGGGGCAACGCAGTACGAGATTTTGGACGATCCCATCAATGTCCAATCCGATGGGGCGGGCGACTTCATCGTCAGCATTAACGATTACAGAGTCTATCATTATTTCCCCATTACCGTGCATTGCTGTTACAAAGGGGATGTTAAATACAGTTACGTCGATTACACCGGAACGAATGAAGAAGGAAAAGTCGAGATCAGCGAAGAGATGAATTTGTACTCCGACGCCGGATGCAGCTCCCGCTTCGTTGGCTACATTACCAGCGCCGCTACTTTCTATTCTCCGATTTCGGGGGAGCCATCATAATAAAGTAGAACTTATTCCGTTTGTATCGCAATAAGCGAAAAGGCGACGGAATTCCGTCGCCTTTTTTATAAAAAAGAGAACCTTACAATTTCAAAAAATGCTTTACAAGTACGGTTTTCTGTGATACTATTATAAAGCATTTCCGCGATTGGCATGGAGAAGTACCCAAGAGGCTCAAGGGGCTCCCCTGCTAAGGGAGTAGTACGTGTGAAGCGTAGCGAGGGTTCGAATCCCTCCTTCTC